>CAZKIZ010000073.1:0-4993 GCA_964552935.1 uncultured Rhodohalobacter sp.
AACGATGTGATATTGCTTGAGGCTAAGGTAGGACACTTAAACAGCCAAACAATGTAGGAGTTTGTCCTATCTGAACTGTTGCTGACGCTTTTTTGATGCGCTCAAGGGTGCAGCAGATTATTGTTAACATATAAAATAAAATTCAATGGATGTATCAACTCAAGATAATGGAGAAAACGGTAATTATTTTAGTGAGTTCATTATACCTCTATTATCTATTGTCATTTTGATTGTCTGTTTTTTTGATGGAAGATTTCTTGCTTCAATCCCTCCCGAATCGATACAGGATTGGATGAGAATAGCTGCCGCCATTGGTATTTCTCCAATTGTGCTGATGGGATGTATTGGTATTTTCAGATATCTCAGATATTCGCTGGAAAAGTAATTCTTCCTGTTGTAAACGAGAGACTTAGTCTTCAGGCGATAGCAATGATTAGCTTAGAAGTTGAAACCTCATATAACAACTATTTTCCATCATGGTCATTATAAAAAAGAAATTCGCACCGTTATGTATTGCGATAATCTTTGGAATCACTGTTTCATATGGAGGTATCTCAACAAGGATTGCAAAAACAGGCTGGGCGAACTTTCCCGATACACTATTGGATTGGTCTTCAATTATAGGCGCAGCGGGAATCCTCTTGTTTTTGATAGTTTTAATTTTCTGTTACTTGAAAACCGAAAACAAAAGTAAGATTAAGAACTATGAGTCAGCCTGAAAACATGTCAAAAGCACTTAAATCATTTAGCGATTTTATATCTCATCCGGTTTCAACGGTGTTTATTTATATAATTACGATCGTATTCTTTTTAAAAAGCGGTTACATCTTTATCCAATCGATGGAACATATCAGTACCCTCGAACACTGGAGGTTCACCTACTCTATGATTGGTTTTCTAATAGCTAAAACATTCCTGTTAGCTCTGATTTTCAGCTCCATTTTCCGGGTGTTCTTTAAACTTGATAATAACAATCCTGAGAAAATATAGTACCGTTATAATAGAATGTGTCAAGTATAAAGATTGATCTATATTTGGGTTTAAATAGCTGTTTTCTTTAGATCTTACTGCTTGAATGCACCAATAACGCCATTAAAGTAAGAGATAATGAAAATGTGTGAAAACCGGCATTTATGAATATCTCTTTTGCTTATTAAAAAGTAATTGAAGATGATTTTGAGGAAGTTGAGCTATCACCTATTATCTCAAATCTCTTATCTGTAATCTCAAAAAAAAGCCTCCAAACTCATGAAAGTCTGGAGGCTTTTTTTCTACATTTAAATGTTTAGCAAAACGTTAATTCCCACCGCTTCGGTTTGGCGATCGCGGTACCGGCCATTGTGATTGTTCTCCGGTTCTTGGATTTATAGGCATTACCCGACGCTCCCGGTTAAACGTTTCAGGATCTTCACTCGCCATGTAGGCCAGAGTGGCAATCAGCTTTACGTTGTTCTTCACATCGTCAAACACAATTTTGTCGTAGGTGTCGCGGTTGGTATGCCAGGTGTAGTTCCAGTAGTCCCAGCTCAGGGATCGCATCATAAATGCAGGAGCACCTGCCGCTACAAACGCAGCGTGATCTGAACCTCCGCCACTCGGCATTGCCGGGAATTCTGTTTCTATATGGCCGCTGACGTCAGAAGGAACGGCGGAAAGCCAGCGTGAAAAATACTCATAAGCGTGTACGAAACCCTCACCCCGAATGCTCACAACACGTCCGGTTCCGTTATCTTGGTTGAACAGTGCCTGCAGGCCATCTACGATTTCAGGATGATCTTCTACAAAGGCTCGTGAACCGTTCAGTCCCTGCTCTTCGCCGCCCCATAAGCCAACAAGAATAGTTCGTTTGGGATTTGGGTACACTTTACTGAGTATTCGTGCTACTTCCATCATGGTGATTGAGCCGGTCCCGTTGTCGGTGGCCCCGGTACCGCCGTCCCACGAATCGTAGTGGGCAGAGAGGATAATATATTCATCCGGTTTTTCGGTGCCAGGAATTTCAGCAATGGTGTTGAATGTGGGAACCATTCCAAGATCTTCGGATTCAGTTCTTACTCTTATTTCCGGCTCATGGCCGTTTTCAACAAGGCGATAGAGCATGCCGTAGTCTTCGAGCAGAATGTCGATGGTGGGTATCTCCTGTGTATTTGCACCAAAAACCCGGTTTGTTCCAAAACCCTGCGACCAGTTTGAAATCACAACGCCTGCGGCACCTGCGGCTTCCAGTGCTTCAATGTACGATCGGGTGTTCAGGCCGGTATTCTGAATACGGCTTCGCCAGTTCCTTGTATTTTCAGCAATTGTTTGCTGCATCGCCTCTTGAGACTCCTCCGTTGCATACTCATCCCAGTTATATCCGGGCCGGCCGGTAGGCTGATGCATGGAGATCATCACAAATTTCCCGTCCACCTCAGGCAGCCACTCCTCAAACTCTTCCCTGTTTTCAACTTCAGGAATAATTACCAGGCCTGCAGTTACACCTTCGGATGGCGTTGAAGGGCTCCATGCAAGCTGCATCGCCTCAAGCGTTACAACTCTGGGGTGAACCATATCTACATGGGTAACGCCGCGTTCCCAGCCGCGCCACTCTCCATACTGCTCATTGCGGGCTTCAATTCCCCATTCGGAAAACATTTCAACGGCCCAGTCGTGAGCGTGCTGCTGCTGAGGCGTACCCACAAGACGCGGGCCAATCACATCAAGCAGATGGTGTGCGAGTTCCTCGAGGTGTGAATTTTCTTCAACTTCGGTTACAATCTGATCAACAACAGATTGGGTGTCCGTTTGTTGAGCAGTGGCTGAGGATAGTCCTGTAAATAGTAAAACAGTGAGTAGCAGATATCGAATCTTCAAAGCGGTGAGGGTCTATGTTAAAATTTTGATTAATCAAGAATGTGATCTTAAAATAGTGACCAAAAGATAAAAGAAAAGAGCATTTTTGTAATCTATTGTAACGGATGTGGGACGGGAATAAAAAACAGGAAAAAAACTCTGATAAACAGTTGTCGAACATGTATTTTCAGATATCGATTTCTGAGTGCTGTGACTTTTTGACCTTTAAAGGCTGAACCTCAGCAGATTCAATAGTTTGGAATCAAAATAATTCAACCGATCTATGCTTAATAAAAACAGGTTATTCGCTGCTTCATTGACAGTGTTACTACTACTCCTAACCGCTGGATGCAGTTCCACTGACAGACAGGATGAGGTTAGATACGCCATTCCTGAACAGCCGGAGCTTGCCACAGGGTATACCGAAAAACCGGGCTGGGCAACTTCTGAATTTGCTGTAGCTGCTGCAAACCCCCTGGCTACAGATGCCGGGTATCAAATCTTGCGGGCAGGTGGTTCTGCGGTGGACGCCGCCATTGCTGTACAGATGGTTCTCACTCTCGTTGAACCACAGAGCAGCGGAATTGGCGGCGGCGCTTTTCTGCTGGCGTATGATGAAGGAGGTACGTTTGCCTATAATGGCAGAGAGAAAGCACCATCCGGAGCTGGGCCCGACCTGTTTTTTGATGAAGATGGCGAACTTATTCCCTTTAACGAATCTGTTCGAAGCGGCTTGTCAGTTGGAGTGCCGGGAACGGTGGCCATGCTTGAAGAGGCACATCAAAGGCATGGAAGATTGAACTGGCGGGATCTTTTTACGCCCGCGATTACCCTGGCGGACGAAGGGTTTAACATCAGCCCAAGGCTATTTAGTCTGCTGGAGGCTGATGAATCTCTCAGGGAAGATTCTATAGCTGCCGATCTTTATTACGATGAAAATGGAGATCCGCTGCCTGTAGGAACAAATCTGAGAAACCCGGCATTAGCAGAAATTTTGAGAGAGATATCCATGCGGGGTGCACCCGCATTTTACAACGAGACGGTTGCAGAAGCCATTGTTGATCGCATACGAACTCATCCCCGTCCGGGCCCTATGACGGTGGAGGATATTCTGAGCTATTCAGATCAATCCTTTGAGGTGGATGTAATGTGCAACGACTGGAAGGCGTATACGCTGTGCGGAATGCCACCTCCATCATCAGGACATATTGCAGTACTACAGATGCTGGGAATGATTGAGCACTACGAAAACGAAAATCCTTTTGAGAGCTTTCGCGACTCTCTGCCCACGGCTGATTGGCTGCACGTCTACCTGGAAGCGGCCAAGCTGGCGTTTGCAGATCGTGCACTCTACATAGGAGATGCTGATTTTGTGGATCCGCCGGCTGATGACTGGAACAGTCTTCTCGATCCGGAGTATCTTTCCAAACGCGCATCACTTATTGGAGAAACCAGTATGGGCGAGGCGGTTGCGGGTGACCCCGGTGACGGTACAGCGCTGTTGGGTATTCAGCCTGAGCAGCCCGAAAAGGGCACCAGCCACATCAGCGTCGTTGACAGATTTGGACAGGCTGTATCGATGACTACAACGATTGAGCAGGGATTTGGAAGCCGTATCATGTCGGATGGCGGTACGGGTCTGCCGGGTGGTTTTCATCTTAATAATGAGCTCACTGACTTTTCGCGTACACCGTACGATGATGAGGGGCGACTAATCGCCAACAGAGTGGAGCCGGATAAACGACCGCGTTCCAGCATGGCACCCACACTGGTTTTCGACAGAGATACAAATGAATTTGTGGCAAGCCTGGGATCACCGGGCGGCGCGGCCATTATTCACTATACAGCTAAAGCCCTGGTTGGAATGCTCCAGTGGGATCTAAACGCGCAGCAGGCAATTGATCTGCCCAATTTTGCTAACTTTAACGGTCCCACGGCCCTGGAAGAGGGGAGATGGCCTCAGGAGATTATCAGTGCACTTGAGGCGATGGGGCATGAAGTGTCGCAGAGAGATATGACAAGCGGCCTGCAGGCAATTCAGAGAACGGAAGACGGTTTCTTTGGCGGCGCTGATCCGCGGCGTGAAGGCGTTGTTATGGGTGATTGATTCCAAATAATTATAGTGCTCAAATTAGACTACCAATCAAAAAACGATAAAGAT
>CAZKIZ010000073.1:5003-11390 GCA_964552935.1 uncultured Rhodohalobacter sp.
CAATACTTGAATTTTTGTTACTCCTGCTTATCGCCGGAATTTGTGGTTCCATCGGACAATCAATTGCCGGTTACAGCCGGGGAGGATGCATCGTATCGATTGTTTTGGGATTTGTAGGTGCACTTTTGGGATCGTGGATGAGTGTACAGCTTAATATGCCGGAGCTATTTAATGTAACCGTGGGAGGCAATCAGTTTCCCGTCATTTGGTCCATTATCGGTTCGGTAATTTTTGTAGTTATCGTGGGACTATTCACAAAGAAACGATGAGCACTTAAGTGGCAGTAAGTTGAGTAGATGATATAGGTTTGAGATGATGGAAGACCGGGATTTTCTTATTAAAATGGTTCAGTTCAAAATGCCGTTCGGACAGTACGAAGGGCGCTATGTCACGGATTTGCCGGTACATTATCTTGAGTGGTTTCAGCGCCAGGGATTTCCAAACGGTCAGCTCGGCCAGTACCTTGCCACGATGTATGAAATAAAGACGAACGGACTGGAAGATCTGATCCGTCCCATACGGAATAAATACCAGTTTAGATCGTAGATGAATTGAAGAAAAGAAACTGTGACGCATCAAAATGAATCAATCCTGGGTCGCTAAATATACATTCATCCTGGCTGCAGTTATACTGACGGTTTATGCGATGATTGTTGCTAAATCGCTTCTGCAGCCCCTTCTGTTTGCACTATTCTTTTCAATTCTTCTCTCCCCGTTTTGCGGCTGGATGGAGAGTCATAAAATCCCTCGGCTTTTGTCGGTTCCCATCGCTATTACAAGCGGCGTTCTGGCTCTCATTGGTATCGGGTTTTTCTTCTATACGCAGCTCACCGCTTTTGCAGGAGATGTTGATATTTTTCGTGAACGATTTGAGGAACTTCTTGACACGTCACAGTCACTTTTGAGCAGCTGGTTTGGTTTTGAAGGGCTTATTGATGTTGAAATGATAAGGGAGGCCGTTCAGGACTTTTTCAGGGATAACACCGGAGCACTCACAAGGGGAATTGCCGGTGCCGCAACCGTCTTTACGTCCATATTTCTTGTGCCTGTTTTTATGTTTTTTATGCTGCTTTTCAGAGACTTTCTGAAAGATTTTATACTCAAGGTTTTTGGGAGTTCTGGCGCTCAGGACTTTGAGAAAGTAAAGTCGATTATAGAGAAAGTAAAAGATGTGGTACAGGGCTATTTGACCGGAATTATCCTGGTGATCCTGATCCTGTCGGTACTGAACTCGGTCATGCTGTTGGTGATTGGTGTTGAGCACGCCATCTTTTTTGGCGTGTTTGCGGCAATGCTTAACGTCATCCCATTCGTGGGCCCGCTGCTCGGATCCATATTGCCCATTCTCTATGCTCTCTTCACGATGGACTCTCTGGTGATACCGCTCGTGATTATGCTCGGATTTTATGTGATCCAGTTGATGGAAAGCAACATCTTTACGCCCATTATTGTTGGAAGCAAAGTGAGTATTAACGCATTTGTGGCGCTGCTGCTCTTATTTATTGGTGCTCAAATATGGGGTATTATCGGCATGATTTTGATCATCCCCATCGGGGCTATTTTAAAAGTGGTATTTGATGAGGTTGATTCACTGAAACCGTACGGATTCGTGATGGGTACGGTTCCGGGTGAGTATAAAACCCGGAAGAGCCTTTTTGCAGAAAAACTGAGTGAATTTTCTGAACGCGTCAGCAAAGATCTTGAAAAAGGGGAAGATAAATCGAAAGATGAGGAGCCTGGTGAGGGGAGTGATCAGAAAAATAAAAAAGCCTCTGAATAAATTAATATCCAGAGGCAAATAGATCTGAGCTGATGGTACATCAACTCTTCTTGGTGACTTCATTAATTTTTTCTTCAAGACGCTTCATAATACGTTCTGCATCTTTATCGTGGCCCATCTCCTTAAGCTTAAAAAGGATCATTGCAAGAGCAAAAAACGTCTGCGGCCACAATCCAATGAAAATTCCGGAACGCTCTGCATGTGCGTTCTCAACTTCATCGTCTCCTTTTTCTGTGTACCACGCCGCAATGCTGGCTGCAATTGATGTGAATCCAAGTCCTGCCGCTATATATCCAAGTTTATCAAGCATTCGTCTACCTCATATTTGGTTTGTGATTATTCGTTTATATAACCAAGTTAAACTTTGATACGTTTCCTGATTAAGGTTTGATCCGCAGATGTAGAATGCTCAAAATTTGAGAACCCACCATTTATTGATCTGCAGGCAGCATAAGCAGGGGAACGGAAGCCATCTGGGCCACACTTCTCACGGTGCTCTTGGATAAAAACCACTCCATAAACTTCATTTTATACCGGGTCATAACAAGCAATGTGTGCTTGTCGTTGGCTACAAACTCCGAAATCCCTTCAGGAAAAGAATCCGCTTTATGTATCTGTAGCACGGTGTCATCGGATTTTGTAATCGCGCGAAGCTTCGCGTTAAATTTTTCCAGTTTATCTGCCGGCGTTTCATGATCCGGATCTTCAATATGTATAAACTCAAGTGATGCACCGATGTCGATACTAAATTCTCTCATCTTTCTGATTTTTGGAAGGTCTTTTTTTCGCATGTCGGTAGCAAACAGCAGTCTCCTGGGCTCCCTGTAGTCAATCCGTTTTGCGATTGCCAGTACCGGTACCTCGCTGGTCATCAGCAGATTGTTTGTGATACTTCCATAAAGTACTTTCTTTAAGTCTACCTCACCGCCAAGGCCGATCACAATAAGTTTGTGACCATATTTTTTGGCAACTGAGCGGGTCGTGCTTAAAACTTTACCAACCTGCACCATCCCCTTCATTTTTATAATCCTGAATTGGTCAACGCTGTGCAGGTCATTTATGATTGCCGAAAGGCGTTCTTCATTCTCTTTCTTCTTTTCGCTGATCACCTCAACTACGCGGGATGGAAAATCATACGGTTCTTCAATAACGTTCAGAAAGTGAATTTCCCCCCCTGTACTGCTTGCAATTTCACAGGCATAGCGGATAGCACTTTCAGATTTCGATGAAAAATCTGTAGGGACTAATATGGAAGAGGCAAATGGCAAAGCAGATTCCTGATCGGTGAATATTATAAAACAGATAAAATGAAACCGTCAACAGTAAGCGGCTGTTAAAATAGTTTTATAAACTATATGACTCTGAAGAATATACAAAAAAACAGGTGGCTCACCTGCAGCGCAATACAGCATATGTAGCTGATTTTAAGTGAATGAATATTTTTCAGGCTACAGCTGGTGTTGTATCTTACGTCAGCAGAATTGATGCGAACTTCGCCCTTTGGATTCTGATCATCACAGTACCGGGGCCGTTTCACAAAATAGCTGTCTGCCTCATTAAATATTAATTTCGATAACCATTTTCCGGAATCTTCAATGGCAAAAAAGAAACTTTATCTTCTCGACGGAATGGCGCTCGCTTACCGCGCCCATTTTGCATTTATCAACAGCAGACTAAAAAACTCTGAAGGTATTGCAACGGGTCCCATTCTCGGCTTCGCAAATACGCTCGTCAAGCTCCTGGAAGAAGAGGAACCTACCCACATCGCCGTAGCCTGGGATACGCACGCTCCCACGTTTCGTCACGATATGGATGAGGAGTACAAAGCCAATCGTCCGCCTCAGCCCGAAGAATTGAAAACGGGCATTCCGTTAATTAAGGAGATGGTCCAAAATTTCGGGATTCAGAATATTGAAAAAGATGGCTATGAGGCTGATGATCTGATCGGGACAATAGCGTATGACGCACATGAAGATGACGTAGAAGCGTTTCTTGTTACGCCAGATAAAGATTTCATGCAGCTCGTGAAAGATCACGTGGTTATGGTGAAGCCCGACAATAAAAACGGCGGATTCAACATCATAGACCCGGAGGGTGTGATGGATTATTTCGGCGTATACCCGGATCAGGTGATTGATGTTCTGGCGATGATTGGTGATACATCAGATAATATTCCCGGCGTGCCGGGTATCGGCAAAAAAGGGGCTCCCAAGCTTGTGAAAAAATATGGTTCGCTGGAGAAAGCGATCGAGGCCGCT
Source organism: uncultured Rhodohalobacter sp. (assembly GCA_964552935.1). Classification (GTDB taxonomy): domain Bacteria; phylum Bacteroidota; class Rhodothermia; order Balneolales; family Balneolaceae; genus SW132. Next base: position 9,042 of record CAZKIZ010000073.1, read on the forward strand.
CCGGATATGAAATCAAAGCGGGCCAGGGAAGGACTGACTAACTTCAGGGAGCAGGCTCTTCACGCAAAGGAGATGGTGACAATTAAGACCGACGTGCCCGATGTTCAGGACTGGGAAACGCTTGGATGGGACGGTCCGGACAAAAAAGAGCTCGGCCTGTTTTTCAAAAGAATGGAGTTCAGAACACTTACGCAGAAATACCTGGGTGAGGAGCCCGGCGGCCAGGGATCACTGTTTGCCGAAGCAGATAGTTCAGATGGTCCGGCAACGCTGGAAGATGCCGAAGTAAATTATAATACGGCGGTAACAGAAGAGGAGATTAAGCAGGTTGTGAATCAGCTGGATGGTGCAAAAGAACTCTGTTTCGATACCGAAACAGATAGCACAGACGCCATTACGGCCAATCTTGTTGGAATTTCACTCTGCGCAAAGCAGGGTGTTGCCTTTTATATCCCCGTAAATGTTGAGGGAGCGCTGGATGGAGCTGCCGTGCTTGAACTGCTTAAGCCGCTGCTTACCGGCGAGGAGTGTATGAAGATTGCGCACAATTATAAATATGATTACCTGGTACTACGCAGGGCAGGCCTCAAGATAAATGGACCCGTGTTTGATACCATGGTGGCAGCGTATCTGCTGGATGGATCTCAGAAACTGAGCATGGATGCACTTGCTAAAACATATCTGAACTATCAGCCGGTTTCAATTCAATCACTGATTGGAAAAAAGGGGAAGTCTCAAAAATCGATGGATGAGCTTCCATACAGCGAGATAGCCGACTACGCATGCGAAGATGCGGATGTAACTCTCCAGCTATTTGAGCTGTTTCGTGAGAAGCTTGACGAAGACAAACTGACGGAAATTGCCGAGGAAATCGAGTTTCCTTTGATTCGCGTGCTGGCAGAAATGGAGCGTGCCGGGGTCAGCATTGATGTAGATATGCTCAATTCGTTTTCCGAGGTGCTCACCAGTGATCTCGAGGAGCTGGAGCAGAAAATATTTGAGGAGACAGGTGAGGAGTTCAATCTGAACTCACCAAAGCAGCTGGGGGAGGTGCTGTTTGATAAAATGGGTCTTCCGGCCGGGAAAAAAACCAAGACAGGTCAATATTCTACAAATGAGAGCGTGCTCACCAAGCTCGCGGCTGAATACGAAGTACCCTCGATGGTTCTCGACTACCGCAGCCTGAGCAAGCTTATCTCCACATATGTGGATTCACTGCCGAAACTTGTAAACGAGGAGACCGGCCGAATTCATACCGAACTGAACCAGACGGTGGCGGCAACAGGTCGGCTCTCTTCGTCCAATCCAAATCTCCAGAATATTCCTATTCGAACCAAGCGGGGACGGGAGATACGGAAAGCATTTGTGCCGGCTGAGGGATTCAAAATGCTGGCTGCTGATTATTCCCAGGTTGAGCTCCGGGTAATTGCGTCCATCAGCGGTGATGAAAATATGATCCGGGCGTTTAAAAACGGGGAAGATATCCACGCCCGCACGGCAAAGGAGGTTTTTAGCCTCGATTCCCTGGATGACGTAACGCCCGATCAGCGAAGAAAAGCCAAAGAGGTGAATTTCGGTATTCCCTACGGTGTGAGCGCATATGGACTTGCCAGCCGGCTGGGCATCAGTAATAACGAAGGGAAGGAGATGATTGAGCAGTATTTTGAACGGTTCCCGGGCATACAAAACTACATCGACGATACGGTAAAGCAGGCTAAAGAAGATGGGTTTGTAACAACACTGATGGGCCGGCGCCGCTACATTCCCGACATTAACTCACGTAACTGGAACGTGCGTGGATTTGCCGAGCGGACTGCTATAAACATGCCAATCCAGGGCACAGCTGCTGATATCATCAAGCTGGCTATGATCCAGATTCAGGACTACCTGCAGAGAAACGATTTTACCTCGCGGATGCTGCTGCAGGTTCATGATGAACTGATATTTGAAATTGCAGAAGATGAAAAAGAGGAGCTACCCGGCACCATTAAAGAGATGATGCAAAACGCCTACAAGCTGGATGTGCCCCTTGAAGTGGAGATGGGCCTTGCCGATAACTGGCTGGAAGCCCATTAAATGGGCTGAAACCCGCAATATTGACTCTTAGCAGGATTCCTGGTAAAAATAGTTGAATGTAATAATCCAGGTAAAATTAAGCCGTTTTTACATATATCAGAGATTAACTACATTGAGATATGTCAGAAAAAGAACTCATAAAACGAATTAAGAAGCTTCCATCAGAAGCGCAGCAAGAAGCCGCAGAATTTGTCGATTATCTCACTCAAAAGTATATCTGACAACAAGTTGATCCTGGCTAATTTTACAAAAAATCAATTCTTGAAAGTTCAT
>CAZKIZ010000074.1:0-11249 GCA_964552935.1 uncultured Rhodohalobacter sp.
TTCTGTAGCTCTGAACACAGTTACTCCCTCCTCATTTCTAAGAACCGCTGTGCGGGGGATGATCATTGCGCCGTCGAGCGTTCTTCTTAGAACTCTGAGGTCAACCACCATCTCGGGTTTCATGATCCGGTCCGGGTTCCGAAGCTCAATTTCAGCCGTATACGTTCGGGTATCCGGATCGATAACATTACCGGCATACGATATTGTACTTGCGGCACCTTCATTTGAAGATGAATTTGTGTGTATCTGAACCGGAGTTCCTTCTGTAATTTCACCTGAGTAGCGCTCCGGAATTCCTGTAAGTATTCTTACCCGTCCGGTATTTACGAGCCTTACAACCGGCATTCCGGGACTTATAAATTCGCCGCGCTGGATCATCCTCTCTTCCACCCTGCCGCTGAACGGTGCTTCAATGTTGGAATCGCGAAGCTGTTTTTCGGCCTGATCGAGCTGGGCACGGGCCTGATCGCGCTGAGCCCGGGCGCTGTTGTAATCCTGCGTGCTCACAATTGAATCAGCATAGAGCGTTTCCAGTCTGTTCAAATTATCCAACGCCAGCTCGTAGGCGGTTTCAGCTGACTGATACTGAGCTGCGGCAACACGGTCATCGAGTCTTACAATAACATCCCCTTCGTTAAGAAATGCGCCCCGGTCGGCTATCTCAAGAATCCTGCCCTGGGTTTCCGCCGATATAACAGCATCTTCGAACGCTTCAATTACTCCTGTTAACCGAATAAAATCCTCGAAGCTATCCTCCTGCATGGTTATCGTTTCAACCGCAACAAGCCTCACCCGTTCGCTTGCCTCTTCTGCATCTCCTTCATCATCACACCCGGTAAACAACAGGGCTGAAATAATCAGTAATAGTGAAAGACTCAAATATTTTAAACTCATTATTGTATTTGTTATGTGTTACAGATCAATTTAGAATGGGTTGCCCAAGTGCTTTACGGTAGCGGCTTTGCGCTACAAGGTAGTCGTGTACCGCGGCAAGGTAATTTAAACGGCTTTGATCCAGAAGTGACGATGCCTGCCGCTCTTCCAGGGCCGTTCCGGCTCCTTCCTGGAGGCGGGTTACCGAAAATTCATAATTCAGTTCAGCCTGCTCAAGGTTTCGCTCCTGGCTCTGTATTCGCTTCATTGCGGACTCGATATTTGCTATAGCCTCCTCTATCTCCAGGTAGATTGCATTCTTCTGGAACTCCATATTTATCTCCGTCTGACGGATCGAAATATCGTTCTGCTGAACCTGGGCCCGTCGCTGAAATCCATCAAAAATAGACCAGTTCAGCCTCAGGCCAACAGCTACAGCCGGCTCCCAATACGAGTTGTCAAAAAAGCCACGTTCCGTTGCGCTGAAAGTAAAGTCCTGACCCTCAACAGGTGATATTGCCGTTCTGTTGGAAGGAACAGATCCAATATAGGCAGCATTGGCAAATGCACTTACGGTGGGCAGATACTGCGAACGGGTGATACTTCTTTCGACCTCTTGAAGCTCGCGCTGGCCCCGTGTCTGTTTAAGATCCGGCCGCTGCTGAAGGGCAATTTCATGGGCGGATTCCGCATCCAGAAATTCTTCAGGTTCAAGCTGTTCAAATTCAAGAGCACCGCGAAGAACAATATCCGTGCGGGGTGAAATGCCCAGCTGAAGCGCAAGATTTTTCACCGCCAGTTCAGCCCTGTTTTCTGCCTCAATGAGCTCTGTTTCGAGATTTACGAGCTCAACTTCGGCACTTACGCGGTTAAACTTTGATGACACACCGGCTTCAACAGCCCTGGCGGCTTCGTCTGCCGTTTTCCGCAAACGCTCCACACTGGCACTCAACACCTCTGCCTGCTCAGATGCAAGCAGCGCACCATAAAACGCTCCCCGGATTGCATCAGCCACCTCCTGGCGCTCCCGTTCAAACCCGTCCTCATTTAGCTCACGCAGCTGCCGCGCACCCCGGATGGCAGCAAAAGCAGCTCCGTTATAGATCGTCTGTGATACGCTTACACCAAAGTTGAACTGATTTTCAACGGCGAACGGGTTGGTATCATCCATGCCGGGGGGAGTAAGACCGGCTTCGCGATACCCCTCTGCCTGCCGTGAGAGAAAATCATCAAACGGGATGGGTTCCGTCTCTTCAACACCATCCGTCCGGGCACCTTCATTAAAGGCCAGCCACTCAATTGCCCCGAAGGTATCGAAAAGCCCTCCTGCATCTGAACCGGCAAAAGGATTTGGAGTCCTTACATTTCGTGTATATTCGCCCGAACTGTTTATTTGCGGATAAACAGTTCCCCAGGCCTCCCGTATCTGTGATTCTGCAAACTCAATATCCAACAGACCATTGCGAAGCATGTGGTTGTTTATAAGAGCAATTTGAATAGCTTCATCTACGGTAATGGCAATCTGATCTTGATTTGTATTGATAGCCGATTGCGACTGAACCAAACCCGGTGCGGCGATTATCACAAGCAGTGCACATAAGCAACTCTTCCAAAAAAAGTGTTGATACATATATTTAGGAATACTGTTCATTATTTCCATTCATTGAAAACGGCGTTACGATTTAAAGATAGATTTGTTTCACAATTTTATGACTGACGGTCAATTTTCCGCTATTCCGCGGCCGATAAGCTGAACGAAGCCATTAATCATCGTATCCAGGCTTACATCTACATTTTCCAACATTTTAAAGTGCTGACCTTTTTCTTTTAGGAAAGCCATATTAATGATCCCTTTCGAAGCGCCCCAAATCATGACCCCGAGCTGATTTGGGTCGTATGAATCATCAATTGATTTATCCTGCATACCAATTTGCAGCGCCCTCACAATATAGGTCATTGCTCTTTTCGCATTCTCTTCGCATTTCCCGGCAATTTCACTGTCTTTCACCTTATCTTCAGCAACTATTCCCTCATAGTAGTTGAAAGCGTAGAAATATTGCGGGTTCGCCTGTACAAACTTCAGGTATGCATTTCCCAGCATCTCTACCATTTGGAGACCAGTAAGATCTTTCGCAAATACGGCAGCCATTTTTTCATTCAGCATCCTTGATCCCCGTTCACAAATGGCCAGATAGATAGCGGATTTACTTTTAAAATGGAGGTACAGCGTTCCTTTTCCTACCTCAGCCCGCTCCGCAATCTGATCCATTGTAGTGCTATCGAAACCGACATCTGAGATCAGGCCCTCGGCCGCATCTAAAATGGCATCTCTCCGGCGGAGACGCTCTGACTCTTTTCTGCTTATTTTACCCACTTAATATGACTAATGGTCAAAATTTGAATTCCAGTCAAAAACCATAACAATTCAACATGCGTTCCAACACTTTTCATGAACTTTATTACCAAACAACAGGAACCGCTTCCAATTTTTTTGGCGAACCTGAAAACCTCAGTTCGATTGTTAAGTCATGAACACAGAAGTCCCCCTCCCCAAGAGCTGCCGGGGAATGCCCTTGGCAAAAAGAGGGGGAATGAGGCGGATGCTCATAAGAAGGCAAATTTTCTACGCCCCTCTTGAATATTCTCTAATATCTATTAAATTATATTTGAACCATCGATCTAGCTGAAGTACCGACATCATGAAATATGAATTAAAGCTCATATTGGTCATATGCGTGTTTTCTTTGACGCTGCAATGCGGTACTTCTGCTGCACAGGAGATTGAGCCGGCATCTATTTCCGGAAGTGTGGTTGACTCCGTGAAAAATACACCCCTGCCGGGAGCACACGTGTTTCTTTCCGGAACATCTATAGGTACATCTACTGACTACGCCGGAAGGTTCAGCCTTAACTCTCTGCCCCCGGGCGCCCACACATTAACGGTTTCAAGTATCGGTTATGGGCGTTTTTCGCAGGACATTGCGATTAAAGCAGGAGAACACGTTTCGAAACCGATCAAACTGACTCCTGTGGTCTATGAACTCGGGGAACTTTACGTGGGAAATCTCGACGACAGATGGGAGCGACATCTCTCCCGCTTCGAGCGTCTGTTCATCGGTGAAACAGAGCGGGCTGACTCTGTTATTATCTTAAATCCGGAGGTGCTTCGGTTCAGGTCTCGCTGGTGGGGACGGTTTACGGCTGAGGCACTTGCCCCATTGCAAATTGAAAACCGGTCAACCGGGTATTCTATAACGTATCATCTGGATGAATTTTATCACTCCGGTCTTATTACGCGCTGGGACGGAGACTCCTTTTTCACGCCTCTTTCCCCCCGAGATTCAGTTCAGGCAGCCTACTGGACTGAACAGCGTGAACGAGCGTTTTCAGGGTCACTTAAGCATTTACTGCTCTCACTTGTTCATAACCGGCTTGAGCAGGAACAATTTTCAATTTACATGGAATCAGACAGAGGGTACGGTCACACCGGTACAAGCAGGCGACCTGCCAGAGTATCAAGAATTGTGAGCAAGGCCGATACCGACCATCATCATCACCTTCGCTACTTTGGAAATCTTGAAATTGTCTACAGAGGAAAACCCGAAGAGGACAACTACCCGGTAGTCGCTCAAAAGCGACGAGGTGCAGCTCAGCATCAAACATCCCATATCAAACTGAATACCCGGCCTGTAACTATCGATCCAAATGGCGAAATCGTTGAAACATACGGCGCCACCCGCATGGGGTATCTCTCCTATCGCCGTTTTGCTGAAGCACTGCCAAAAGAGTATCTTCCCCAACATTTCAAAGAGGAAATACGGCAGGATTCTTTTACATCCCGCGATTAGCGGACAACGATGTAAGGAAAGCAACACAATACCGTTCCATGACAGGCACCGCGGAATTTAAGATTTATGGACTATTTAGATATGTCTGCTAACTTCGACCAAAAATATCGTCTCATATTTGAGAATGCTCCCATTGGAATAGTTCACTTCGATAAATCCGGTGTTCTGACAGACTGCAACAGCCAGTTTGCAAATATACTCGGCTCGGTCAAGGAGAAACTGCTTGGCATAAACATGACAACGCTGCCCGACAAGCGCGTTTCAGATGCGGTTAAAAAGGCTCTTTCAGGAAGCGACGGACGATATGAAGGTCATTATGAATCGATTACATCCGGCAAAGTAACGCCGGTACGGGTTCAGTTCACCGGGCTGCATGAAGATGACACCATTATCGGCGGAATTGGCATAGTTGAGGACATCAGTGAACGTATCTCTCTTCAGCAGATGCTTACAAAGTTCAGGCTGGGAATTAATCACTCATCAAACCCCATCTATATCACTGATACTGATGGATACATTCAATATGTAAATCCGGCATTTGAACGGCACTACGGCTATACGAGCAAGGAGGCCGTTGGCAAAACACCGAAAATACTGAAGTCCGGAGCACAGGAAGATGAATTTTACCAGCAGTTTTGGTCAAAAATTCAGAGTGGCCAATCTGCAGAAGGCGACCTGGTAAACAAAACCAAAGAAGGTGAACTTATAAGTGTTCACTATTCAACAAACCCGATTATTGATGAGGAGGGTGAACATTTAGGCTACATCGCCATCCAGGACAACATTACAGAACGTGTTGAGATGGAGAATCAGATACGTGAATCTCTGAAAGAGAAAAACGTAATGCTGGCCGAAATACATCACAGGGTAAAGAACAATCTCGCAATCATATCAAGCCTACTTGAGCTTGAAACGTTTGAAAGTAACGACGAGCAAACCATCGATTTTATCCGGAAAAGCCAGACCCGCATAAAGTCGATGGCAATTGTTCACGAAAAGCTCTACAAGAATGCCAATCTGTCCAAAGTAAATCTAAAGGAGTATGTTACAGAGCTGGTTCCCACCATCCGTCGAACCTGGATAGACGATCCACTTTCCATATCGTTTGAGATGGATATCGATGATATCGACATTAACATCAACCAGGCGATACCGCTCAGCCTGATTATTCACGAGCTGGTCACCAATTCTATCAAACACGCTTTTGATTCCGTTTCAAAAGGGATCATATTTATAAAAATCAAAGAAGACGATAACTGCGTTCACTGCACTTTTTCTGATAGCGGTATTGACCTGTCTGACGATTTTGACTTAGACAGCTCCCAAAAATTGGGTCTTTCGCTCGTACAACTCCTCACCCGTCAGCTCGGAGGCTCACTTTCTTACGATGCTGAAGACGGACTTACGTACCGAATATCGTTTGAAAAATCAGAAAAGAGAGGATCATCATGGAATTTCAGCACCGGGTAGCTGCGGACTGAATCACCACATCCGGACTTCAAAAATTGTATCTTGTAATACAAACAGTGCTTTTGTAAAAAGGTAAATCCTGCTAATAAAAATTACCACATCTTGAAGATCACCAGATATCCGCCTACAGAAAACCGATCACTTCGCGCCTGGACAGCCGGGGATGAATACGTCCTCAAACGACTGGAAAGCAGTGACTTTAAACCCGAAACGGTGGCTATAAGCAATGACCGGTTTGGATATCTGAGCTGTCATCTGCACCATCTTCAACCGCGAATCATAACAGACAGGTACAGCCAGAAAATCTCGATTCAGAAGAATATGAGGATCAATAACATAGAGCCGAATTCTCAACAGTGGTTTTCACCGCTCGAGAGCCTTCCTGAAAAACTGACTCTTGGAATTATTGGCGTGCCAAAATCGATGGATCTTTTCAGGCTCTATCTTCAGCAGATGCATGCGTCATTAGATCCCGACGGAATTGTCATCTGCCCGTTTATGACCCGCCATTTTTCACCCACTATGCTCGATATTGCCGACGATTATTTTGAAAACCGGGATCAGGGTCTGGCCCGGAAAAAATCGAGGCTGTTAACTCTAACCGGCAAAAAGGAGACCGAACAGAAAAGTGTCATACACAGCCTCACACACAAATTTAAAAATGGAAAAGAAGAAGAGCTGAAGCAATATTACGGAGTATTCTCATCCGGAAATATCGACTATGCCACACAGTTCCTGCTGGAGAATCTGGAAGTGAAAGAGGGTGAGAATTCAGTTATTGATCTCGCTTCAGGCAACGGTGTGATCGGACGCGAAATACAGCTGCTGAAGCCGGACGCTGAACTGCATCTTGTGGATGATTCGTTCCTGGCAATTGAATCCTCAAAGCTGAATCTCGAGCCACGGAATACTACATTTCACTGGAGCGATACGCTTGAGAAGTTTACAAACACCTCCATCGACCTGGTAGTATCGAACCCGCCCTTCCATTTTGGCCACGAAAATAATATTGAGGTAACGGTCCGTCTTTTTGATGAAGTGAAGAGAGTGCTAAGAAAATCGGGACGCTTTATTTGTGTTGCCAATCATCACCTGAACTACAAAACTCACCTGGAAAAGAGTTTCAGCCGGGTGGACAGGCTCGCCAGCAACGAAAAGTACATTGTGTACGAGTGTGTTATATAAGTAGAACACAAGATGGTTTGAAGCCTCTTAGGACATGGGTTGCCAGGTGTGCACGTGTTGCCCCGAAAGTAGTTCCTCTGCCGTAGTATTCTCTTCACAACTTAAAGCCTGTTAACCTCAGTTCGATTCATTTCATTCTTCAATTTGGTCAGGATGAAGATCCGTGCAGTGTTTTTCGCAGAGTCTCGCCGATTATACCGCTGAGTTCCGCAGATATCAACATTTTACTCAGCGAAACACTGCGTATAACTCAGCGTAAATCTGCGAGTAAAACCGGTTATGGCTTTTTAGGCAGCCTCAGCCTCTAATCTCGAAATTTTAGAATCGAACTTAGGTTGTTAGAATTTGCAAAAAGAGTTCTATTAATCTAAGCTTTAAATAGAATAGACAGCACAACTCGCTTTTGCTCAAACACCACCCTCTTTAAAAACGGATCAATGAACTGTATACCATTTTGGGTGTCGCAATCCAGGACTCAACAAAGCTCATCCGGGAATGAATTTCAGCCAGAAGGGTCGCTTACGGCAGCGAGAAGTATATTTGAAACAGTGTATTAGATTGGTAATAGACTTAATAATCTAAAACAACAGCGAGCACTGTTTACCACGAATTCACAGGCTATACCAATTCTTTGGAAGAAAATAGATTGGCCATATCTCCGGTCCTGATAAGCGCAAATTTAAAAATGGGAGTATTATTTTCACTCAAAAAGTGAGTCATACCGCACTTTCCCGCGGATATCCCTCTGGGGATGGGTGATTTACACCTGTTATTAAGGATGGGAGAGATCGCTTCGCGCGGAAAAGATGAGCGGAACGGATCCGGTAAGACGGAATGGATTACATGACTGCAATACCGCTATTATTTGGAAAGAGTTAAACCATTTTGAAGATCCATTTATGTCTTAAATGCCATACATGTCATAAATCACAAATACCATTATACGCTCTGAGCGCAACTTCTATCGTGATTAATCAGCTACCGGGTATTGCTATTGAGAATTGAGGTTATAGGGCGTGCAAGAGAATTACTCATGGTTCTGCAACATCCATCAGATTTTGGTCGTAGAATAGAGATTAAAGATCAACCCGCCAGATAAACCGTCAAGGATATGAAACTATTATTTCGATTAAGCCTGCCTCTCATCTTATTTCTCACCGCTACTGGCGTTCTCTACAGTCAGCCAAACCCGGACCTCGATAAACTGGATCGCTACTTTACAGAGCTTGAGCAGAACAACCGGTTTATGGGCACAGTATTTGTCATGCACGGGGATGAAGTGCTGTTCAATCAATCCTATGGAAAATCTGCGGCAGACGGCACACCGGCCAAACCGGAATCGATCTACCGCATTGGGTCTATTACAAAGAGTTATACCTCAACAATGATACTGCAGTTGGTGGACCGGGGAGAACTCACCCTGGACACAACCTTGGGAGAATACTTTCCGGAGATGCCCAACGCCGATCAGGTAACCATTGAGCAGATGCTTCGTCATCAATCCGGGCTGGTCAATTTTACAAACCTGCCCGAGTACATGGAGTATTTCACTGATGATCGGACAAAGAGTGAAATGCTTGAGCTTTTCGAATCGATCGGCACCTCCTTTGATCCGGGTGAGGATACCGAGTACAGCAATACCGCCTATGTGCTGCTTGGATATATTATCGAAGACGTGACCGGAATGAGTTACAACGAAGCTCTACAGGAGATGATCACCGGGCCTCTCGGTTTCAACTCTACCTATTTTGCATCGGGATTGGATCCGGAAAAAAATGAGGCGGACTCTTTCGTCTATCAGCAGGGGGAATGGCAACCCGCCTCCCGAACCAACATGTTTATTCCGCACGGCGCCGGGGCGATTGTTTCCACGGCAGAAGAGACCGCACGTTTTTACAGGGCGCTATTATCGGACGGAATGTTATCTGATGAACTTTTTGAGGAGTTGACTCGGTTTGATGGACCATTTGGAGCCGGATTACTTCGGTTTCCGTTTGGCGACAGATATCTTTTTGGTCATAACGGGGGCATTGACGGCTATCAGTCCAATTCGGCCTACTCCCCTGAAGATGATATGACGTTCAGTCTCCTCGCAAACGGTGTGAACTACAACTTTAACGATATTCTGATCGGTTTTTTGAGTATCGCCTTTGATGAAGAGTTCGAAATCCCGGATTTTGAACAGAGAATGCCAGTGAGTCTCCCGGAAGAGCAGCTCGATCTTTACACCGGAACCTACAGAGCCCCAAATTTCCCCCTCGCCATTGAGCTCTTTACAGACAGCGGCAACCTCATGGCGCGGGCCACAGGTCAGGGTGCCTTTCCGCTCACCATTTACGATGAGCAGACGATGGCGTTTGAACAGGCCGGAATTGAGATTTTCTTTGAAGAACCGGAAAACAGCCGCTACACCTCATTTGTTTTTTCCCAGGGAGGACAAAGCTTCCGTTTCTCGCTGGAGGAATGATTCAAACTGGCCTGAGAGTCCGCTCGTACCTTTCTGGTGCAAGTGTCCACTTGCACCCATGTCTAACTCGCGCAAGCGTCCGCTTGCGTCCCCAGTGACTACTCTCGCACAAGCGGACGCTTGCGCGAAAGGTGTGTTGGGGGCTTGCGCGAGAGTATTTGAGGCTTATGCTAGAGGTTTGGGTTAATCAATCAACGTAACATCAATCATCCCTTTTCGGCCAGCGTAATCGCCGGCACTGCTGTATAACCAGTACTCCGGCTTTTCAACAAATCCTGCTTTCACCGGATTATTATGCAGATAATTAAGTCTGACCGAAACCATTTCATGACGAGATAATTCAATCGGATGATTGTGTTGTTGCCACAGCTGCCAGTCATTGTTGTTATTATTAGCTTTTCCAGCAGCTTCCATCATCCACATTATCCATTTTTTCCGACTCTCCCGATAATTATTTACAATCTCTTCACGCAACTTTCTTGAAGTGTAGCTTTTCATATCCCGGAGAATATCTTGCATCGGCTTGTCTTTTGTACCTATGATTAAGTGAACATGATTTGTCATGATACACCAGGCATACACTATTAACCCCTTCTCCTTCTGACAATATTTTAAACTATCAATCACAGTTTGCCGATATATATCCCTCGTAAAAAGGTCAATCCATTGGACAACAGAAAAGCTTATAAAATGTGGATAGTTTTGATCTCTGATTTTGTATTTACGGCTCATATATTCTTGACTTTTTTATATCCAATCATCTATAGAATATGTAACAGAGATGTCTATTTCCAGTTGGTTTTCTGGGATACCAGGGAATAATGGTAGAAGCGGATGCTTTTTAAAAATTGTTTACACAAGCGGACGCTTGCGTGAAAACAGAGAGGAATCGAGATTGGTGCGATGAGAACTTGAACACACAAGCGGATGCTTGCGCAAGATTAGGGTGGGGGACGCACAAGCGGACGCTTGCGCAAGAGTTGAATAATGACCTTAAACCTCATCAATCACCCGAAAACTCTCCGGGCCGTATTGGAAGAGTAGATCCAGGATGCAGCAGTACGGTTCAAAGCCATCAAAATGCTGGCGGTAAACCGGATGCTTAAACAGCAGCTCACTCCTGCCCTTTCCCTGGCGCTGGTAATGGCGCGCATCGTGCTCCTGGTAGTAGAGATCAGCATTCATTTGTCGGGCCAGTTTGTCGGGATCCGGGCTGTATTGATCCATTTCACTGCTGCTGATAAACTCGGTTTGCAACTCCTCATCCAGCTCTAAAAACCGAAAGAGGCTCTTTTTCAGGTAGGAACTGAACCGGACCAGGCTCTCAAATTTTTCTCCTTCGCGAAACAGCGCCTCAATTTCCGGCTCATAAAAATCGTAGTAGACACTGTTGCTGTAGTTGAATT
>CAZKIZ010000075.1:0-11191 GCA_964552935.1 uncultured Rhodohalobacter sp.
AGTTCAACATCGCGCACAGCGCGATACTCAACCGTTCCACAGCAATCTTGAAAAGAAATCAGTGACACGCGCTACGACAGCCTGAACCCTGTGCCCTGCACCTTGGATACGCGAGGCAGGAGCCACGCGCTACATTGATCTTAGACCTCGCCTCTAATTACAGACGCTGACAGGACCTGCGGACGCTGTCAGGTCTCTACCCTGCCGACGCTATTCCGGTCCCGGCGAATGCCGGGGAACCTTGTCAAATAGTGTAGTACGATGAAATCAGCTCAATCAGGCCGGAAAATGGAAGGACTGTTTCTACTCCGTAATAAACCGTTAGCAGTGCCAGTACCGCAAGTGTGGATGTAAACATCAGACTGGGCATCTTGAGCGTATACTCTTTGTGTGCCTCTTTGAAGTAGAGATAGACCATCACGCGCAGGTAGTAGTAGACACTCGCCGCACTTGCAAGCACACCAATAATGGCAAGGGGAATCAGTCCGGCATTTACGGCCGCTGCAAATACATAATATTTACCGATAAACCCAACAAACGGCGGAATTCCTGCCAGTGAGAAGAGAAAAACGGAGAGCATCACACCCATAATCGGCATCTTAAAACCAAGACCGGCATAACTTTCGATGTTTGTAAAATCGAGGCCGTGATTCCGCTCGTAATAAGCAATCACACCAAACGCTCCTACATTCATCAGGGTGTATGCGAAAAGGTAGTAGAGCACGCCGGAATAACCTGCGGCTGTACCGGCCGCCAAACCTACGAGAAGATATCCTGCGTGAGCAATACTGGAATAAGCCAGCATTCTCTTCACATTATCCTGAACGAGAGCAATCAGGTTACCTATAATCATTGTCAATATAGCAACCACCTGAATCACATTTGTCCAGTCGCCTGTTTCAGACCCCGGAAGCATTCGGGTGATGATCAGAATAAACGCAACAAATGTGGCTGATTTTGCCGCCGTTGCCATAAAAGCTGTAAGTGTGGTCGGTGTTCCTTCGTAGACATCTGGTGTCCACATATGAAATGGAACAGCGCCAAGCTTGAAAAATATCCCCACAAGAAGCAGACCAGAACCTGCAAAGAGAAGCAGAGAGGGCTCAGCTGCAGCCGCTATTTCTGCAAAGTTTGTTTGCCCGGTGGCGCCGTATATCAAGGCGATTCCGTAGAGCAGGAAACCAGTGGCAAAACCGCCAAGAAGAACATATTTAAGGGCCGCTTCGGCACCCTTTTTCTCATTCTTAACCAGTCCTGCAAGCACAAAAAGGCAGATTGACATGGTTTCAAGCCCCAGGAAGAAGGAGATCAAATCGTTGGATGTTGCCAGCGCAAGCATTCCCACGGTTGCAAAAAGAACCATCGCATACACGCTGCCGTCATGCAGATCAAGGTCCTGCAGATAATCTTTAGAGATAATCACGCAAAAGAGGGTTCCCAGCAGAACAATGAGTGATCCGAAAGCTGCAACGCCCCCGTAAGAGATCATGCCGGTAAACGCCTCCCCGCTTTCACCAAATAGCGTTGGAAAAACAGCCGCTAAAGCCGCAACCAGACCCAATATTGAAACCACGTATACAGAATCTGCCCCTTTTTTAAATGCGTCAAGAAGGAGCGCAACGAGCCCCGTGACCGCAACTATAATTCCGGGAAGAAATGCCATTAAGTCGTGCGTATAATCCATACTAAAACGTTTTGTAGATCGCGTCTACTGCTTCTGCAAGGTTAATATCTTTCTCAGTTACTTTATCGCCCGCATCATGTGTAGCGAGGCTGATTTGAACTGTGTTATAGACGTTGAATAGCTCGGGATGGTGGCCCTGATCTTCCGCGTCGAATCCTACTCTCACAATAAAGGAGAGTGCGGTTTTAAAATCACTGAATGAAAACTCACGATGAATTTTATCATCCTTGAACTCCCACCCATCCAGTTTTTTCAATTCTTCATTGATACGGTTTTCTGATAGAGGATCCATAATAGTTAGTCTCCTAAAACAATTTGTGATTCTGTTTCCGGTTTATCTATTCCGTAAATTTTCGCTGTCCAGTCAGGAAGTTGTTCTGCATCGGCCTGTTCCAGCACCGTTATGCTTTTGTTCTCCGTTACTGAAATGAAATTATCAACCCACCCTTCTGAGTAGACGGTGAAATCTACCGGGCGAATACCGATCCAGATCATAAAGATTACGAGTGGAACAAGCAGCGATATCTCACGGGCATTCAGATCGATCATATTTCTATTCTCATCCTTATCGAGCTGACCGAACATCACCCGCTGGTACATCCAAAGCATATAGACAGCTGCGAGAATCACTCCCGTTGCTGCAAGTACTGCAAAGGTTACGTTCCCGTAGAGTTCTGAATTAAACGATCCGAGCAGAATGAAGAACTCCCCGATAAATCCGTTTAATCCCGGAAGTCCGATGGAGGCCAGAGTTGCAATCATAAAAAACACAGCCAGAACAGGTACCGAATTTGCAATACCGCCAAAGTCATCAATCATGCGGGTGTGGCGCCGGTCGTAGATCATCCCGACAATCAAAAAGAGCGCGCCGGTTGAAAGGCCGTGGTTCACCATCTGGATGATAGCACCCTGTACGGCAATGGTGTTGAACGCAAAAATACCGAGTACCACAAAGCCGAGGTGACTTACCGATGAGTAGGCAACCAGTTTTTTCACATCTTTTTGGACCATCGCCACGAGTGCCCCATAAATAATTCCGATAACGGCAAGTCCGGCAAGCCATGGTGCAAACTCCATAAATGCATTAGGGAATACCGGCATACAGATTCTGAGAAGTCCATAGGTTCCAAGCTTCAGCATGATGGCAGCCAGCACAACCGATCCGGCAGTTGGCGCCTCCGTGTGAGCATAGGGCAGCCAGGTATGAAATGGAAAGAGCGGAACTTTGATACAGAACGCCAGCGCAAACGCAAGGAACATATAGGTCTGCTCAACCAGGCCAATGGTATACTCAGGGCTCGATATAAATCTCCAGTCGGCCGTAAACTCGTAAATTCCGGTAGCCGCTCCCGCATTGAAGCCCAGGTAAAGCAGGGCCACCAGCATTATCAATGACCCGACCAGCGTATAGATAAAAAACTTGATGGTTGCCTGGATTCTATCAGCGCCGCCCCAGATACCTATCAAAAAGTACATCGGTATGAGTGAGAGCTCAAAGAAGACATAGAAAACCACCAGGTCAAGAGCAGCGAACGTACCCAGTGACGCCGTTTGCAGTATCAGCAGCATGGCGTAGTACCCTTTCAAACTCTTCGATACCGATTCCCAGGAGGAGAGAATAACGATCGGGCCCATCAGTGTGGTCAGCATAAACAGGAGCAGACTCAGGCCATCCAGCCCAACCAGGTACTTCACATCCATGGTTTCGAGTATTGGCGCCCCCTCCGTTACATATTGCGGCACAGAAGAACTTGCAATGTCGAAGTTCAGCAGCAGAGGAATGGAGAGCAGAAACGTGGCTGATGTTGCCAGTAAGGCGGACCACTTTACCGCAGTATCATTCCTGAGCAGCAGCACCGCCAGGACTCCGATGAGCGGCAGGTAAATAACTAAGTTTA
This sequence comes from uncultured Rhodohalobacter sp., assembly GCA_964552935.1. Taxonomy (GTDB): domain Bacteria; phylum Bacteroidota; class Rhodothermia; order Balneolales; family Balneolaceae; genus SW132. Next base: position 3,583 of record CAZKIZ010000075.1, read on the forward strand.
GAAGAAACTCCATAATCTATATTTGCGCGATTAAAACAGTAACATTGACATTACAAGAATAACACCGAGTATCAGAAAGAGTGCATAGCTGCTGGTTACACCGGTTTGGATGTAGCGCACAAGGCTGCCGATCAGCTTTACCGTTCCGGCTACTGCGTTTACAAATCCATCTACAATTTTCATATCGAAAACAGCCAGCACTCTGTCCGATAATTTTACAACGGGATCAATAACCACTCCCTGGTAAAACTCATCCAGGTTGTACTTCTGCTTCCAGACTCCGTAGAGGCCGCCAAACCGGTCTGAAATTCTCTGATCCGATTCAATCTGCTGATCATTATTATACATTCGGAAAGCGACAAACACTCCGCCAACAGCCACAAGTATCGATACCATCATCAAGGCCCATTCGGCCGGAATAGAAAGCGTCAGCGGAATATCGGCGGCGATAGGCTCCAGCCAGCTTTGCAGCCAGTTAATACTCGCGTATTCGCCGGTAAAAGTTTTGCCAATAAAGTTCGGCACGCCCATAAAACCGCCAACAATAGATAGTCCGGCGAGTGACCAGAGCGGAATCGTCATCGTTTTTGGACTCTCATGCAGATATTTCTCAGATCCTTCAGCCTCGCTGAACAGTTTTGGAAGCTTAAAGCTGCCGTGGAATGTGGTAAGCGTGAGGCGGAACATGTAGAAGGCGGTCAGAAATGCCGTGATCATCCCTACTCCCCACAGCGTGAAGTACATCGCCCCGGCAAACTCTCCAAAGCCCATATTCATGGCGTGCATGAGGATTTCATCTTTTGAGAAGAAACCGGCCAGTGGCGGAATACCCGCAATGGCGATCGTGGCGATCATAAACGTTTTGTAGGTAGACGGCATCCATTTCTTCAGGCCGCCCATATTCCGAATATCCTGATGATCGAACTCTACGTGCTTGCCCTTGTCGTGCAGTTTGTGTTTCAGGTGCTCCATGGTGTGAATCACAGATCCTGAACCGAGGAAGAGGCACGCCTTAAAAAATGCGTGTGTAACAACGTGAAACATTGCGGCAGTAAATGCACCGGAACCAAGAGCCAGGAACATAAAACCGAGCTGTGAAACCGTTGAATAGGCAAGAACGCCCTTAATATCGTTTTGAGTGATGGCAATGGTTGCTGCCACAATCGCGGTTAAGGCTCCCACCACCGCTATAATCATCATTACTTCAGGCGACATCACAAACATTGGTGAAAGCCGTGTGATCAGGTAGATCCCCGAGGTAACCATTGTAGCCGCGTGAATCAGGGCAGATACTGACGTTGGACCCGCCATAGCGTCTGGCAGCCATACAAAGAGTGGAATCTGGGCGCTTTTACCGGTGGCACCGATCAGCATAAGAAGGCCAATCCAGAAAACCGATCCGGCCGCAAACATGTCGAGATTGTTCAGAATCACATCAAAATCGAGGCTTCCAACGGTGCTGAACACCATAAACATCGCCACCAGGAATGCAAAGTCTCCTACCCTGTTATACAGAAATGCCTTTTTCGCCGCATCCGACTTCGCCATGTCGGTATACCAGAAACCAATCAGCAGATAAGAGCAGAGCCCAACACCTTCCCATCCGAGAAAGAGAAGCAGCAGGTTGTTGCCCAGCACGAGGTTGAGCATTGCAAAAATAAAGAGATTCAGATAGGCAAAAAACTTCCAGTAGCCCGGATCGTGATGCATATACCCGATAGAATAGAGATGGATCAGCGATCCCACACCGGTCACTACCAGTGCCATTATAAGAGAGAGTTCATCCAGGCGATAGGCAATATCAACCGTTAAATCACCAACGGTAATCCAGTTAAACAGAGTAACTACCAGGGCGTCCGAGCCGGACGTGTGTCCTATAAAAAAGGATAGAGAGATCAGAAAGGGGATGAATACGGCCAGGTTGGCTAATATCCCGATGAGAGACTTTTTTTCCCGGTATCCTTCAGAGGATAAGCCGGCTATTCCATTAATTAGAAAGCCAAGCAGCGGTAAACCAACAATCAGACTGACTAACGCAGTAGGTGATTCCATTCAAAAAGGTTTATTTATTTCACTCTAACACATGGCATTACAATTTGCCGTGATTTAACAGGTGGCAAAGATACAAAAATCTCTTTCAAGATAAACTCTAAAGAACGGATTATTGCCCTATTCACAAAAAAGATTATCACAATCTTATCTTGATTTTTTGTAAAACTCTTTTCTTCGATGTTTTGAATTTTTTTTCAATTGATTCAGAACTTTAATTGCAGAAGAGTAACCTTTTTTAATATGTTTGGGGCTTAGAATAAAAGCGGTAATAAACTGTTTTGGCTGAACTAATTGACCGATGCACAAACTATCATTTTTCAATTTAACGCTTTCGTTTATATCTCTTATGGCTTTTTGGCTTGCCATGAGCGGCATTTTTGATTTCGTGCACATTTTATTTGGTGTTATTACTGTTGCAGGTGTGATGGCGCTCAATTATAAACTGAAAATGCTCCATTTTTTCCATGATGATATGGATGACCTGCGGGAGCTTCGGTTTTGGAAAGCCCCGTTTTACGTAATATGGATGTTTTGGCAGGTTATTCTTGCCGGATTTCACGTGCTGCGGGTCATTAGCTCCCCAAAAATGCCGATCGAAACATCCATGGTCACATTTAAGGTGAATTTACCCAGTGCACACGCCAAAATGATACTGGGAAATTCTATTACGCTTACTCCCGGCACACTAACTATCGATATTGTTGGCGATACATTTACCGTACACGCGCTTGACAAATCATCCTATGCGGGCATTATAAATGATGAGATGCCGAAAAAAGTACTGCAGCTTTTTGAGAACACCGACCGTGCGGTGATCAGCGATGTCCATATTCAAACAACAGATTCATAAACCAGCCAATGGAAATCTTTTTTCTTTACAGCGCGGTTTTCCTGACGATTATCATTGCGATTCCGCTTATACGCGTGGTAAAGGGGCCAACCCTGTTCGACCGGCTTTTGGCGACCAACGCTATCGCCACTAAAACTATCGTGCTGATCTGCCTGATCGGCTACATATTCAATCGAATTGATATGTTTCTGGATATTACGCTGGCCTACGCTATTCTTGGATTTATCGGCTCGCTTGTGATTGCAAAATTCGTTTCTGACAGTAAATTCAGACGGGAGGAGCAAGAATGACGATTATCAACATCATAAGCATCATTTTTGTCTGTATTGGTATTCTCTTTATGGCGGTGGGAAGCATCGGAATGCTGAGGCTGCCCGATTTTTATTCCCGTACGCACGCCGTAAGCAAGAGCGACACGCTTGGAATCATATTCGTTATGCTTGGGCTGGTAATCTACGAAGGGTTTACTCAAAGCGGCGTAAAACTGATTCTGATTGTCCTCTTTATTGCGCTCTCAAACCCGGTGGGAACACACGCACTGGCTCGGGCCGCACTGAAAAAGGGCCTCAAACCACTGTTTAGTAACTCAAAACAAAAGAAGAACGATAGCTGATGATCTGGGAACTGGAGCTTGTGATCTACATCTTTATCCTCCTCTCCGCCATTGTGGCGCTCGAGGCAAAGGATCTTCTTGTTGCGGTGGTGATGATGACCATCTTCAGCTTTTTGATGGCGCTTCTGTTTGTTGCAATGGGCGCTATTGATGTAGGATTTACCGAGGCGGTGATCGGTGCCGGAGTCACAGGTATTTTATTCGTGGTAGCACTATATAAAACCTCAAGAAAAACAAACGATTGAAAGCACTTAAGATTCTTACGCTCTTGTTGTTTGCATCGGTGCTGATCTATGCATCGCTGGACCTGCCTCACCGGGGGGATCCCGATAACTATATGCATGCTGAACGCAGCATGACGGATACTCCCGTAAAAGGCAGCTACTTTATCCAGGAAGCCTACAATGATGCACGAACCCCAAACATGGTAACCGTTGTGCTGGGCGACTACAGGAGTATTGATACCTTTGGCGAGCAGGTGGTTATCTACGCTGTTGGGCTTATTACGCTGCTGATTTTCAAGAAACGGCGGAGGGATAACGAATGAAACGTCATTTTGAAAGCCCCATTGTACTGCTCGGCGCGCGACTGCTGAGCCCTTACATTATGGTATTTGGCTGGTACGTTATTTTTCACGGCCACTACAGCCCCGGCGGCGGATTCCAGGGCGGTGCGCTTCTTGCTGCGTCCGTTCTGCTGATACGTGTTGCCGGCGGATCACACCTCGCAAAACTTCAGCTTAAAGAGTGGGTGACCAATCCCATCGCAGCTATCGGAGTTCTCATCTATTTTGCCACGGGCGCAGTAGCCGTGCTTGCAGGAGGATATTTTCTCGACTATGGAGAGCTTCCCATTCCCGGCGTTGAACCTGCCTGGCTCAGATATATCGGAATTCTGATCATTGAAGTGGGCATCGGCCTTACGGTAATGGCTGTCCTCGTAATGATCTATGACAACATTGTAACCGGAGAACAAAATGTTTGATTTTTTTACTGGCCACTACGCCTACTGGTTTACCGTCATCCTGCTCTGCGTTGGCGTATACGGTATCCTTTTCAAGAAAAACCTTGTGAAGAAAACCATCGGGCTCTCCATACTTCAGATCTCCGTGGTGATGTATTTCGTTTCCATCGCCTCAAAATGGGACGCTACGGTACCCGTACGCGACACCGCATTTCCTGTTGAGGATGTGGCGAACTACCTGAACCCGCTGCCGCACACGCTCATGCTTACCGCCATTGTTGTTGGCGTGGCTACCCTCGGCGTTGCATTTACGCTTTTGGTTGCCATTTACAACCGATACGGTACACTTGACGAACAAGAACTGTTAGAAAAAATTCAATGATCGATTCGCATATACCGGCAATCATTGCTTTAACATTTCTGCTCTTTTCTGTCCTGATTCCGCTTTTTGGTCTCTGGAAGGAAAAACTGTGCTATCCGCTTGCCATCCTTGGGGCCGGTATTGCCGCATTCTACTCTGTTTACGGATTTCTCACCTACCTCGACGATGGTGCCATCCGATATTTTTTCGGAGGATGGGAAGCACCAATCGGTATTGAATTTGTCTACGACGGCCTCTCCGCCTTTTTTGTGATGGTGATCAATACCGTCTCTCTCATCGTGCTGATTTACGCGCTGAAGCCGGCCCGAAAAGAGATTGAAGGCAAGCTGATGCCGTACTACGCGCTCATCATGCTGATGATGTTCGGCTTTAACGGTATGGTTCTGACGGGCGACCTCTTCAACCTCTACGTCTTTTTGGAAATTGCGTCTCTGACGATGTACGCGCTGATCGCCATTGGAGAAAAGCCCGCTCCGTACGCCGCATTTCGCTACCTGATTATCGGAACGGCAGGTGGTACACTCTACCTGCTTGGCGTTGGATTTCTCTATACGGTTACGGGCACGCTTAATATTATTGATATGACGGCAATGCTGCCGATGGTAGCCGACAACACGGCCGTTGTGGCATCGCTGATTCTGATGGTGGTCGGGATTGGGGTAAAGGCCGCCATCTTCCCGATGCACGGCTGGCTGCCTGACTCTTACACATTTACAGCAAACCCCACTTCAGCACTGATTGCACCGATCGGTACTAAAGTAGCGGCCTACATCCTTTTCAGAGTCTTTCTCTATCTTTTTGGAATAGAGCTGGTAGATGCCGTTGTACCACTCACCTACATTCTTGGACTTTTTGCCTGTGCGGGAATCCTCTACGGATCCATTATGGCCATCGCTCAGAACGAGATGAAGCGAATGCTTGCCTACAGCAGTATTTCGCAGATCGGATACATTATTATGGGGCTCAGCCTGGCCAACCCGTTTGGATTTGCCGGTGCGCTGCTTCACGTTCTCAATCACGCCGTGATGAAAGCGTGCCTCTTTATGATAGCCGGAAACCTGAGAATGCAGGAGGGCCACTCCGACATCAGCCGGTTTGACGATGGCTACCGGAAGAAATATCCATGGTCGATGGCTTCGCTCAGCGTTGCAGCGATCTCAATGATCGGCCTGCCGCCCCTTGCAGGGTTTTTCAGCAAATGGTACCTGGCGCTCGGAACGGTTGATAATGAAAACTGGCTGTTCCTGGCCGTCATCCTGATCAGTTCACTGCTCAATGCGGTCTATTTCTTCAGAGTACTCGAAAAAGTATACATGAAAGACCCGAGTAAACCGGATGAGAAGACACTTGAAATTGCCGAATACAACGAAGTGTCGGGCAGTATGCTGACCCCGACCATTATCCTGGCTATCTCACTATTTGTAATTGGACTGGCAAACGTCGCTATTGTAAGCGTACTGCTGGGAATTTCGCCCGTATAGAATCAACTAACGTAAATTTACTGATTGTCGATTGATGGATCTATCTATCGTACCTTTATTAGCAATTTTAGTATCGCTGGCCGTTGTGCCGCTGATACTGATGAGCTCCGCAAAACCGAATTTGCGAGAGACCTGGACCATTCTGGCCGCTCTGATCAAATTCGGACTTGTGATGATGCTGCTCCCCGGAGCGATTGAAGGCCAGAGTGTGGAGATCCATATCCTCGACCTGGCCCCGGGTCTGCCGCTGGCGCTGAAAGCCGATCCGTTTGGTGTTTTCTTCGCCGTCATTGCATCGGGTCTCTGGATTTTTACCTCGTTCTACTCCATCGGCTACATGCGCGGGGCGAAGGAAAAGCATCAAACACGCTATTTTGCCAGTTTTGCTGTCTGTCTTTCAGCCACTATTGGTATCGCCTTTTCTGCGAACCTGCTTACCTTTATCCTTTTTTATGAAGCATTGACACTGGCCACATATCCGCTAGTGATCCACAAAGAGAATAAAGAGGCGATTAAAGCGGGACGCGGCTACCTGGCCTACACTCTCACGGCAGGTCTTTTGCTGGTTGGTGGTGCAGCTTTGATTTACAGCTATACCGGCACGCTCGACTTTACACCGGGCGGTGTATTTACGGAGGTGGATCTTCCGCAGCACGTGATGCTGATTCTTTTCATCATGTTTTTGGGCGGCGTTGGTGTGAAGGCCGGCATCATGCCGATTCACAGCTGGCTGCCCGAAGCGATGGCGGCTCCTACCCCGGTAAGTGCGCTGCTTCACGCTGTGGCCGTGGTAAAATCGGGCGTGTTTGCCGTGATTCGGGTAGTCGGATTTGTTTTTGGAACCGATGTAATTGCATCCTACGGCCTTCAGGACATTTTGATTGTAGTTGCGGGTGCAACCATTATCTTCGCCTCACTCCTGGCGTTTGCACAGGATAACCTGAAACGGCGGCTCGCCTACTCAACTGTGGGGCATCTCTCCTACATCGTGCTTGGCGTGGCAATGCTCACTCCGCTCGGCATGACAGGCGGAATTATGCACATTGCCGCTCATGCCACCATGAAAATCACGCTCTTCTTCTGTGCAGGAGCGATCTATGTGAACTTGCACCGGGAAAACATCAGCAACCTGAACGGTATCGCAAAAGTGATGCCGTGGACGATGGGGGCGTTTGTAATCGGCTCGATGGGACTTGCCGGCCTGCCTCCTATCAATGGATTTTTCAGTAAATGGCACCTTGCGCTCGGGTCGCTGGAGGGTGATATGA
>CAZKIZ010000076.1:0-11080 GCA_964552935.1 uncultured Rhodohalobacter sp.
ATAAACACGGGCTGGATATGGTTGCAAGAATTGGGTGTGAGGCCCGGGAACCGGAAGATCCCATTGAAGCCTACATGCGAATAACGGAAATAAATACACAGGAACTTAATGAAGAAATTTTTGAAGCGGCTACCAAAAATATAACATGGGATCTGGATGCTCTTCGAGATTTAGGTGCAAATTCTGTCGGGAGGCATCAGTTTGAATACATTACTCTTGATGACGGGAGCCATATGCCAACATATACCTATGCTCCGCAAACTACAGGATATAATGTTATTCCTCTAAATGTACCGGACGGGGGTGGTGTTGTTTCAATTGACTTTACCGGGTTACCAAATGCTGATGGATATAACCCTGTTGACGCATCTATTGCTGGGTGGCGGTACGGTTTTGTTGCTTTACAAAATAATGGCCAACGAGTGTATGGAGAGATGAACTCAGATCCTCAGGGAACGGCTTCATTTACAGTGCCGAATAATGTTGAACGGTTGTGGTTTGTGGTGACTGGGGCTCCCTCAGAATATTCACCGCACCCCTGGGATGAGGATCTCTCAAATGATCCTCAATGGCCTTATAGTGTGAAATTTTCCAATACAAACATTTTGGGAATGGTTGACCTGCCCGATGATGGGGAACCAGATGATGGTACACTTTCTTATGATATATCTTTTCCTGTAAGTGAAACGTCATACGACGGGGTAGTTGTGGAAGCAGATATTTCAGCTGTTGCCAGTAGCTTTTTAATGCAGCCGAATGAAATATCACAATTAATAGGGGATACCATTCAGTTTGTCGCAGTTGAATCAGATGGAACTCTAAATTCGGAATATACAGCGAATGGTTACGGTCATTGGTTCGACAGTACTGGAGATGTAATTGGGTGGGGAGAAAATGCCAGTGTCTACTCCGAGCTTCAAGAAAACAACTTTAGTTTTGAAATAGGTCAGTACCCCGGGCAAAACTCAGCGGGTGATACCATTCAAATCAGACAAGCATTGGTTTATGAGTATGAACCAGGTGTATATGCAGAATTTATCTTCGTATTTAATATTGTTCTGAAATAATCTCTCATTGCCTTCTGCATTTTTCGTCCAGAAAATTTATGACTCAGAATTTATACTAAAAAGTAGATGTGGTAATCTCTAAAAAATACTTAACTGTCCAAAGATTCTGAGTATAATTTAGCCCAAGAAAGTAACATTTTATCGTAACCGCAGTAATACTGTATCTACTTTTTTACCCTCATAAAACTCATCCTCCGTCGCTATATGTATATTTCAGAGTTACTTTGAACGGGAGCCGGGCGAAACCATTGATACAGGACACCCCCCCAGGAGAATGAACAGTGATAAAATCAAATACCCGGCTATTTTTCGACGGCTCATCTGCAGCTGATATTACAACAGTTTATGATCACTTTCGCAAGGTTTTGTCGGCAATCTTGCTATTGTAATACTTGAACAGCGCCATCATGATTCCCCACTGAACTAAAACTGTGGCTACAGAAAATGTACTCAGCGGATTGTACCATGTATCGGGTGCATAAACGGCCGCACTCAGGTAGATCCACCAAGCCAAAAGGGTTATAACCTCAACAGGGATAACGTACTTGATGATTGCGGTCCACCATTTCCCGAGATTTACTTTACTCTCATCGGTATTGACAAGAGTCCTGCGGAACTTGTCAGCTCCAAAGGAGATCACCGCAAAAGAGATGAAACCGCCTGAAACCATCAGCCCCACACCCCAGACAAAATCCTGGTTTGCAAAAAATTCAAGGTTAATGGCTGATGGGAGTCCGAAAAGAAAGCCGGTGGCGCAAACTGTAATGGCAGCCCTCTTTCTTGTGATGCCCATATCAACAAATACTTTTGTTGCCAGCTCAATCATAGAGATAAGAGAGCTGAAGGCAGCAAAGGTGAGCGCAAGGAAAAAGAGGACTGCAAAGATTTGTCCGCCCGGCATCGCCTCAAAAAGCTGAGGCATCCACATAAAGGTAAGCCCGGTGCCGGCAGGGCCCGATGTCTGCATGACGTTTAGAATTTCTCCGTTGCTCATCTGGCTGCCGAGCGTGCCGAATACTGTTGAGAAAATGATCATTGCAGCAACAAGCGATACAATGTTATTCCCAATACCGGTTTGAAGCGCTGTTATTGTAATGTCGTCGCCTTTCCTCATATAGGCGCCGTAGGTGAGGATGAGCCCCCATGCGGCCCCGGTATCCCATGCATTTTGAGTGAGTGCTTCCAGCCACAGGCGCGGCTGGGCGAGGGTAGACCAGTCGGGTGTGAAAAGATAGGTGAGGCCCGCGCCGCTCCCGGGCAGCGTCAGTGCTCTTACAAGCGCAATAATCAATACTACAAGGAGGGAGGGGACCAGTATTTTATTGATTTTTTCGATACTGCTAATCCCTTTGATCACAATAAACGCGCCGCAAATCATAATAAAAGCGTGAAAAGCGGACGGCAGCATAGATCCCTGGAAACCGGTCCAGACGGCATCTGCCTGTTCCAGGTTTTCAGGAAGGGCAAAAAAGATAGATTCAATCAGGTAGTAAAGGCACCATCCGGCTACTACGCTGTAGTAAAACATGATGGCAGTGGCCACAAAGCCGATGAACGAACCCATCCATGCAAATTTCTCTCCCGCTAGTTTAATGTAGGAACCTACAATACCCTTTCTTCCGTGCCGGCCAATACCATATTCCGCTATGATCAGCGGAACAGACCATATAAACAGGAACGTAATCCACGCGATGAGAAATGCACCGGCACCGTCATCGCCTCCCTGCTGTGCTGCAATTCGCGGAAACCGCCAAATATTACCCGTACCAACCGCAATTCCCAAAACACTGAGAATAAGGCCCCATTTAGTTGCAAAACGTTCGTTTTTTGTAGCCACTTATGATCTATTTCTGATAGTTTTTGAAATTCCAGTTAACTATGGCGCTAAATAAAAAACATATTCCCAATTAGCCAATATTTTTATCACGAATTCATGACCTATATTTTTATAAACCACCTATTACCAATTTGCTTATTTTGCTTAAATTGGGTATTAACTGTTGTAGATACACTTAATATTTGTTTGGGTGTATCTCACTGATAAACATAGTGATAAATCTACCCAGCAATTTTTTGTGAATAATGCAGGTTAAAAAAAGTGCACATTATCAATTGCTTTGTTACCTACATATGAGCTTCAGGTTTTGTGAGAATCTCAATGAGACTTAATTCTCAGCACAGAGATTTATTCTCTGAAAAATTCTGAAGTCAACACATTACAACTAAATCAGGCCAGATCAGATGATTTTATATTTTTTCACCAGAAAATTACTAACAGGACTGATTATAACTGGAATTTTGATATTTACAGTCTTATTTACAGGCTGCAATAAAAACAATAATATTGAAGGTATGAATAACGCAACAGAGCTGTTTGGTCAGCTGAATGATGGAAGAGAAGTCACCCAGTTTATATTAACAAACCGAAACGGCATTGAGGTAAAGATCATTAATTTTGGGGGAATTATAACGTCCCTGAAGGTGCCGGACCGGGACGGAAATATTGAAAATATCGTTCTCGGGTTTGATAACATGGACGACTACCTGGATGAGCATCCCTACTTTGGCGCTCTGATCGGCCGGTATGGTAATCGTATTGAAGGGGGCCGGTTCGAATTAGATGGCGCAACGTACCGGCTGGCCACAAACGATGGCGAAAATCATCTGCACGGAGGAGAACAAGGGTTTGATAAAGTACTCTGGGATGCTGAATTGGTGGATGCACAGACTCTGAAGCTCTCATACCTTAGTGAGGATGGCGAAGAGGGGTATCCCGGAAACCTGGATGTAACCGCAACCTACACGCTGACGGATGACAATGAGCTCAGATTAGACTTTGAAGCTGAAACGGATCGTCCAACCCCTGTAAACCTTACCGCGCACAGCTATTTTAATCTTTCGGGTGATCTTTCAAAGGCTGTTTTAGATCACAGCTTAAAACTGCATGCCGATCGCTTCACACCTGTAAATGAGCAGCTTATCCCCACAGGTGAAATCGCCCCGGTGAAAGGTACACCATTTGATTTTACCGATTTTAAACGCATTGGTGACGAAATAGCTGATGTTGAGGGTGGATATGATCACAATTTTGTGATTTCGGATTCTGACAATTCAGTAAGATTAGCTGCGGAGCTGGTAGATCCACAAAGCGGAAGGAAGCTGTCGGTCTACACGGACGAGCCCGGCATTCAATTTTATTCGGGTAATTTCTTAGACGGCACATTCGTGGGGCCTGATGGCACACCATTTGATCGGTATTCAGGGCTCTGTCTTGAACCACAGCATTTTCCAAATTCACCGAATGAGCCCGCTTTTCCTTCTACTATTTTGGAGCCGGATGAAACGTACAGATCTACGATTATGTATGTTTTTTCTACTGAATAGTTTTGAAACTGTAGTAAAAAAAGACTGAATGAGTTGAACTACATTTGTGTTTTCAGTTTTTTAACTCATTGTGCGACAATAACCATCAAGATAAATCACATACTATGGCTACCAACAAATATCACAACTACGATCGTATTCTGGTTGCACTCGACTGTATAATCTTTGGATTTGACCGGGAAGACCTAAAACTACTTTTGATTAAAAGAGATTTCGAACCTGAAAAGGGCAAGTGGTCTCTGATGGGTGGGTTTTTGAACGGAGATGAAAGCCTGGATGAAGCAGCCCATCGAATACTTCAAAAACTAACCGGTTTAAAGAACATCTTTCTTGAACAGCTAAAGGGTTTTGGCGAAGTGGACAGAGATCCGGTGGAACGAACTGTTTCAATCGCCTATTACGCACTAATTAACATACATAAACACGATGAAGAACTTCTCAGTGATTATAATGCGCAGTGGTTCCCAATAAATGAACTTCCGGAGTTGATCTTTGATCATAAAGAGATGGTGGAGGCGGCCAAGTCTCGCCTGCGCTATAAAGCTTCCAGTCAGCCGGTTGGCTTTGAACTTCTTCCGGAAAAATTCACGCTGCCCGAGCTGCAGCAGCTCTACGAAGCGATCTACGAATCAGAATTTGATAAGCGGAATTTTCGAAGAAGAATGCTGTCGATGGACGTGCTTGAAAAAACCAACGAGAAGCAGAAGAAATACTCAAAAAAAGGAGCGTTCCTCTATAAGTTTGATGACGAAAAGTATATGGAGCATGTAAAACAAGATGGTGCTTCAGCTATGAAGTTTAAACCCCCTAACGCTTAATATCTTCTCATCTGCTCGCTGCCGTTGCGGGTTGACGAGTGGAAGTGGCCTAAACTCAATTCAGGGATTTCCTTCATCAAGCCAACGGTCCTTAATCTATCCGACAGACGGAATATACAACCGTCAGCCGGGGCCCTCGTCTGCACACTGCTTTTGCCCCAACGAGACCATTTTCGGGACGGGATCACGAGTATGAACCGCCGAAGCACTGAATCGCAAATAAATTCTTCCCATATCCGTTTGTGACATGAAATGCTCTTTGAAGCTATTTGAATTAATATGCCCGAAGAGTATAATTTTTTAAAATCATTTTGTAGTATACAATTCTGAAATCCGGGCGAAGTGGTGGTGACGTTTGTCTGACAAACATTGCTCTGAGATTAGAAATCAGACCCACTCCCTACACTCTCCGGTGTAAGTCTGATTATCTCGTTATCTCGAATAAAATTATGGTTGAAGTTCACTATATGAAAAAGATTTTACCTGTTCTTTTAGTCTTTACAGCCCATCTTTTACTTTTTGGTTGCAGTTCTGAACCGGAAGACGTTTCAACGGACTCAGATCAGTATCAGCAGGCGGTATCCGATTTCTATGTAAGCCTGGGTGCAAGCCAGACCCAGGAAGCGCGGTTCGCCTTCAATAAAATGAACGACGTTGCAAGAGCGTACCCGAATGAGCCTGCCGCATGGGCCAATTTGGGAGTCTACGCTATGCGACAGGGAAATTTTGAACTTGCCGATGAACGGTTTCGTCAGGCGAGGGAGATCGCCCCGGATCATCCCGAAATTCTCTTCTTGTCCGGTCTTTTTGAAAGCCGCCGGGGGAATGTAGATCAGGCTGTACTGTTTCTGAGAAGCGCGCTTGAGAGTGATCCTAACCACATCAAAATTCAATACTCACTTATTGAAGAGCTCGAACGGCAGGATGATGTTGCTAACGCTGAAGAAATCTTAGAGAGAGTTGAACAGCTCAAAAACCAGCTTCCTGAAAATCAGGCCGTGCTTTTTGAAGTGGCGCGAATAGCAGCAAAGGAGCAGTCCGGTCCGATGTTGCGCTCAGCTATCGAAACACTGGGGGAGTTCAGCTATCTTTGGGACAGTGAAGCTATTGAACAGTACGAAATTGTTAGTGAAGCGACTGAGGAGCGGGATTTTTCGGAACTGAATTTTGAACTCACATTTCTCAGAAACGCCGTTGAACCGACCGCCGCATTTCAGCAGGATCTGCGCCAGATTAAACTGGAGCCAAACGAAGTTGGATTTCTTATCCAACGGTTCTTAGTTCTTCCCATGCCCGATTTCAGGGCTGCCGAGCCGGATTTGGAGATCTCATTTGCATCCCGGGAAACGGACCGGATCGGTGAAACAGCATCATACGTAAGATCGGTAACGCTTCTGGAGGAGCTGCCTCCATTTCCGGTTTATATTGCGGATGGAAGCCTGTGGATTGATGAGAATACACCCCTGGAGTTCCCAGGCGATACGTCGGATCTTTTGCCCCTGGCAGCCATTGCCGAAATCGACTACAACTATAATTTCAGAAACGACATCGCCATGGCAGGAAGCAACGGCTTCCGGCTGTACGAGCAGAACGATGACGAAACGTTTACCGATATTACCTCCCGATTGTCTCTCTCATCGTCCGTTGTGAACGGAAATTACAGGGGAGTATGGCCTGCAGATGTCGACCTGGACGGAGATCTGGATCTGCTGCTCGCCCCGGTTGATGGATCACCCATAGCGTTGCGAAATAACACAGACGGTACGTTTACTGAACTGAATCTTTTCGATGGGGTATCCGGCGTGGTCGATTTCAGATGGGCCGATCTTGACGGTGACGGAGCCGCAGATGCACTATTCCTGACGGAAGAGGGTACCCTGGTGATGTACAGAAACATGAGAAACGGAGTGTTTACCAAGCTGGACAGCCTGCCGCTGAATGAAAATATTAACGCAATTGCCATTAGCGATATTGATGCAAATGGACTGTTTGATATCCTCCTGCAGCGCGGCAATGGTGAAATTGCTCGTCTCTACTACAATAGCGGTCGTGATGAGTGGGAAAATGAAACGCTTATAAACTTTGAAGGGGAAGGTTTTTCAGGAATTCCAGGAAGTTTGGGACTCTTCTCTGCAGATATTGATAACAACGGGAGTCTCGATATATTACTCTCCGGGGATGATGAAACAGTGATCTGGCTGAGCGACAGCGACGGGCAGTTTACCCGTTCAGAGGAATCACTACCCGGCGGACTCTATTCAATATTTGATATCGACGGAAATGACCGGCTTGACCTGCTCGGGCTGATGCCGGACGGCACCGTCTACCAGCTGATGAACAGCGGTACAAAGAACTACTCGGCCCGATCTATTCGCGCCAGGGCTTCAGGGCTGGAGGGCGATCAGAGGATCAATTCGTTTGGCATTGGCGGTGAGATGGAGATTCGAACCGGCCTGCTCTATCAGAAGCAGCTTATCAGCTCACCCATTGTTCATTTTGGATTGGGAACGCACGATGAGGCTGAAATGCTCCGGATCATCTGGCCGAACGGATCGGTTCAGGCGGAATTCGCCGAACTGGGAATGGGATCTACCATCTTTAACGAGCAGATTTTGAAAGGGTCCTGCCCCTGGCTGTTTACGAACGATGGGGAAGAGATCAACTTCATAACCGATATTTTATGGCGCTCACCACTCGGTCTGCGGATTAATGCGCAGGAAACTGCTGGTGTGATCCAGACTCTTGACAGAGTCCGTATTCCCGGAAACAAGCTGAACCCGGTAGACGGGCTGTATGATATTCGAATTACAGCCGAACTCTGGGAGACCCACTTTTTTGACTACGTGAACCTGGTGGCGGTTGATCATCCCGAAGGTTCAGAAATCTTTATTGATGAGCGTTTCGTATTTCCGGCACCGGACCTTACTACCCGGGCTATGACGGAACCCCGGCCTGTAGCAAAAGTACTGGATCAAACCGGCAGGGATGTTACCGATATTGTACAGAGCCTGGATCAAAACTACCTGAAGCCTTTCCAGAAAACGAGCTACCAGGGATTAGTAGAAGAACACTATATAGAGATCGAACTTGGGGTGGAACCGCCCACGGATAAGGAGCTCTACCTGATCGCTTCCGGCTGGCTGCGGCCAACCGACAGCTCAATCAACCTGGCACTTAGCCAGGGAGACCATGCTCCACCGGCCGGTTTGCGGGTCGAGATTTCTGACGGAAACGGAGGATGGCAGGAGCTTCACGAGAATTACGGTGTGCCCGCCGGTAAGACCAAAACCATACTGCTGGAACTAAACGACGTTTTTCCCGATTCTGATGATCGAAGAATACGCCTGCATACCACATCCGAAATTTACTGGGATGCCATTCAGTGGGCAGAAGCGTTGCCTGCTGACCAAATCACAGAAACGGAACTTCGGGCTACGACTATGGATCTTCGATATCGGGGATATTCAGAATGGACCAGGGCAGACGATGTTTCGCCTAAATTGCCAATATATGATGAAATTTCGAGCACAAATCAGCGTTGGAGAGATCTGATAGGTTACCATACGCGATTTGGTGATGTAACAGAGCTTTTGTCTGAGATAGATGATCGCTATGTTATCATGAACGCCGGCGATGAACTGCTGCTTGAATATGAAGCGATTGCTGAGCCGCCACCGGGATACAAAAGAAGCTATGTGTTTGTGTCTGATGGCTGGGTAAAAGATGGCGACTACAATACGGAGGCATCTAAAACAGTAACGCCGCTTCCGTACCACGGGCAAACGGACTACGACTATTTTGGCGGCAGTCAGTTACTTGATGATCCTGTGTATCAGCGTCATCGCGAAGATTGGGTAAACTATCACACACGGTTTGTTACGCCTGAATCATTCCGGTCAGCCCTACAGTTTGAATAAAGCAAATCAACTAATATTTGTGAATAATGCAGGTTAGATGAAACGATCTACGATAATACAAATTGGACTGATACTCTTTTTTGCCGGTCTGTTTGCTGTGCCTACCGTGCTCAAGCAGATAGACTCATACTACCACGACCACACCTTTGGGGATCGCAGTGAGGTCATTGATCGATATGGATTTTTCCTGGAAGAGGTCTCAGAAGAACTCGGCGTGGAGTTTACTCACACAAGACCACAGCTTGATCCCAAAATTGAGCACATCAATCCGCAGATTGCCTCCGTGGGAGCGTCAGTGTCCGTTGTAGATTTCAACAATAACGGCCTGCAGGACTTTTATCTCACAAACAGTGAATATGGTACTAAAAATGCTCTCTACATGAACCTGGGCGATGGTACATTCCGTGATGTGGCAGATGAGTTGGGCATTGCCGATCTCAACATTGAGGGGACAGGCGTGTCGATGGGAGCGATCTGGGGTGATATAAACAACAACGGCTATGAAGATCTCTTTGTCTATAAGTGGGGGAGACCCGAGCTTTACATTAACAATGAGGGCACAGGGTTTACACGTGTGACCGATGACGCCGGACTACCTGAATGGGTGAATGCAAACAGCGCGGTTTGGCTCGACTATAACAACAACGGCTATCTCGATCTTTTCATCGGTGGCTACTATCATGAAGATGTGGACTTTTGGAACTTAGCCACAACCCGCATTATGCCCGACAGTTACGAATATGCCACAAATGGCGGCCGCAACTACCTGTTTGAAAACATGGGAGACGGCACCTTTGTTGACAGAACGGAAGAGCTCGGACTGGATACGCGCCGATGGACGCTGGCCGCGGCGGCTGCTGATCTGAACGAGTCAGGCTACCCCGATATCGTTCTTGCGAATGATTATGGAGTAGACGAACTGTTCATCAACATGGAAGGAAGCGGTTTCATAAACGCCGGTGAAAGTGCCGGCATGGGTTTTGTGCCAAAGAGCGGCATGAGTGTGGCGTTTGGTGATATTATGAACCAGGGGCAGCTCGCAATCTACGTTACCAATATATCGGAAGCAGGCGTGCTGATGCAGGGAAATAACCTTTGGGTTCCAACCCGGCGCTCATCACCTGAGCAGCTCAGGTTTAGAAACCTGGCCGGAAATATGGGAGTGGATATTGGCCAGTGGGGATACGGAGGTCAGTTTATCGACCTGAATAACAACGGGAACCTAGACCTTTATGTAGCCAATGGATTTGTGTCAGACGAACCGGGAACCGACTACTGGTACGATTACGCAAAAGTTGTGGGGGGAAACCGAAACGTGATTATTGACGCCAACAACTGGCCCGCTATGAACGGCCGCACATTTTCTGGATATCAGACGAACAAAATTTGGATGAACGACGGGGCAGGACGATTTCGCGAAGTGTCTGCAGCTGTAGGAGGTGCCCTTGACCTGGACAGCCGGGCGATCGCGTACGCTGATATTGACAACAACGGCTCGCTTGACCTGATTGTGGCAAACCAGAACGGGCCGGTGAAAATTTACAGAAACCAGCAGTCCGGTAAAAACAACTGGGTAGGATTTAAACTTGAGGGCACGAAAAGTAACAGAAGTGCGATTGGTGCCTCTGTGACGCTTCACTGGAACGGAAAACAGAAAAAAATGGTGGTAGCAGGAGGCGACGCCTTTAGCTCACAGAGCCAGCGGCCTCTGCACTTTGGACTGGGTGAAAGCGAAGCAGTTGATAAAATTGTAATTCGCTGGCCATCCGGGGTGGTTCAAGAATTGGATTCACCTGACATCAATCTCCTGCATACGATTACAGAACCGACTGACGTATGAACCTCAGTTCGATTCATTTCATTCTTCAATTTGGTCAGGATGAAGATCCGTGCA
>CAZKIZ010000077.1:0-7664 GCA_964552935.1 uncultured Rhodohalobacter sp.
GGATGCCGCCGAGCATTTCTGTCCCTGGTACTCAAATGCACCACGTACAGTAGCAGGAACCAGTCTGTCGATATCAGCACTGTTGTGTGCAAAGATGAAATCCTTACCGCCGGTTTCACCCACAATACGCGGGTAGGAGCGGTACTTGTCGATATTCTTGCCAATCGTCTTCCAGAGATGGTTAAAGGTTCCTTCTGATCCGGTGAAGTGGAGTCCGGACAGGTGTTCGCTTTCCAGGACGGGATCGCCCACATCGGCGCCTTCGCCGGGCAGAAACTGAATCACGCCATCGGGGAGACCGGCTGCCTTCAGAGCCTGAAGCACAAACCAGTTGGAGTAGACCGATTCAATGCTGGGTTTCCAGATCACAACGTTGCCGCATAAAGCGGGAGCAGCTGGCAGGTTTCCGGCGATGGCGGTGAAGTTGAACGGACTCACCGCAAACACAAATCCTTCAAGCGACCGATACTCCACCCGGTTCCACATTCCGTCAGGTGAGAAGGGCTGATCTTTGTAGATCTTTGTGAGATACCAGGCGTTGAAACGTAAGAAGTCAGCCAGTTCGCCCACCGCTTCAATTTCGGACTGCTGAGGAGTTTTGGATTGAGCCAGCATGGTAGAGGCGTTCATCTCAAAACGCCAGGGGCCGGTGATAATATCGGCAGCACGCAGAAAAATAGCCGCGCGATCCTGCCAGGGTGTTTCCGCCCATTTTTTGCGGGCCTTCAGAGCTCCCTCAATCGCCTGCTTTACCTCTTTCTCACCGGCAAGGTGAACGGTTCCCAGCTTATGGTTCAGGTCGTGAGGCGGGTGGAGGTCGACTGTTCGATCCGTTTTAACTTCCTTCCCGTTAATGACGGCGGGAATCTCAATCTGCTTAGACTTTAATTCTTTGAGAACCTCTTTGAGAGCTGCGCGCTCGGATGATCCCGGGGCGTATGGAAGATAGGGTTCGTTTACCGGTTCCTGTATGTTGAAATAAGCGTTAGACATAATGTTTAGCTTCTGTTTTTAGATTTATTCGCTATCGTTTTTCTGCCCCAAATATAGGAACTGTGAGGCGGAGTTCCCGCATAGATCATTGAAAATTAAGGGTGATACGTCATTCAGGAATATGGGCAGTCTGCATGCCGGATCCATGAATTTTCTCTTTTCACGCACAGAATCGGACTATTTCAGGAAAAATTGTTTTTAAAACTGGAAATACAAAGCGCTTTTACCCAGGGCAGCTCAAAAAAATGTTCATTTCTTCAAGCGCTTTTTTATCTCATGGTAGCCAGGTTTTTGATAAATGTGCGGATTCTCTTTAAAAAACTCATTAAAGGCGAATCATAGCGTTAATTTTTTAGTAGCACTGTATGAGAAGATATTTTTTGATACAAGGTGACGACAGTTCCAGAATGGACTCTGCCGAAACCTCAAACACTTTTTTTACCCTTATGAAAACACTTATATCTCATCCCGACATTGCCTCGCACTCTACGGCGATGGGGAAGAAAAAACGAATAGGACTTGTAGCTCACGATTACAGAAAGATGGACCTGATCGACTGGGCGGAATACAACAGGCACATTTTGATGCAGCATGATCTCTATGGAACAGGTACCACGGGCGAACTGATCTCTGATGCGCTCGATCTGCCGGTACACAGATTTAAAAGCGGACCGCTTGGCGGTGATCTCCAGATCGGCTCAGCCATTTCGGAGGGCCGGCTCGATATCCTGATCTTTTTCTGGGATCCGCTGCAGGCACAGGCGCACGACGTTGATGTGAAAGCACTTCTCCGCATCGCAATTGTATATAACATTCCGCTGGCGTGTGACAGGGCGTCAGCTGATTTCCTCATCTCATCAAAACTGATGGAGGAGCCGTACGATCGGTTTCTCGTGGATTACGGTGACAGGCTGAGATCCCTGAAAGAAAAAGCTGAGGTTTAAGGTAGTTGGTTAGCGGTTAACGGTTATTGGTTAGTGGTTGACAAGGCTATTGGCTGGACTCTTTATTTTTTACCATTCACTATTAGGCACATCACAATTGTCGTGATCGGTTAATTGGTTATTGGTTTACCGTGCCTTCTCAGAGGGTAGAGATTTTAATAAATAGTAGATTTTCAGAAAGATAACGGCTTCTAAACCTGCCGTTTTATCTGTTCAGATTCACCTTAGTAATTAAATAATTGCCACACTATACCATCTTATACCATCAATTGTCACCCGATACCCAATTACGGATACACCGATAACCAATCCACCAATAACCAAAATCCCAATCAACCTTTATAGAAACTCATATCGCACGAAGCCTTCAATTGCTTCATACTCTGCCAGTCCAAGCTCGTCGTAGGTGATGGCTGTGCCTCTGTTGCGATCTTCTGATCGCTGCCAGAACTCACGCGTATCGGATCCCGGGAAGAGCGGACGATCTTTTTGAGACTGATGCTTGAAGATGGCCCGGCGCTTTCGCGTAAGTTCGTGCGGGCTTAACGGAACGGCCATTTCAATTTCGTTGACGTCCCACTCCTGCCATGCTCCCCTGTAGAGCCATACGTAGCACTCTTTTGCCCACTCTTCGTCTTTTACCTGCTCAAGGGCAAGATAGATCGCTTTCAGGCAAACTCTGTGCGTCCCGTGCGGATCAGAGAGGTCACCCGCGGCATAGATCTGGTGCGGCTTAATTTTCCTCAGAAGATCAACCGTGATCTGCACATCTTCTTCAGAGAGAGGCTTCTTTTTTACACGGCCGGTTTCGTAAAAGGGCATATCCATAAAATGGAGGTTCTCCTCGTGTACGCCGCAGTACCGACCGGCAGCTTTTGCTTCACCCCGGCGGATCAACCCTTTAATTTCCTTAATTTCCGGGGAATCGACCTGGCCCGGCTCCTTATTCTTGAGGTATTTTGTGATCTCCGAAAACAGGGACTGAGCTTTTCTGTCCTGCATCTCAAAAGTCTCCGCATAGTCGGTTACAAAGTCGGCAAACCGAATCACATCATCATCAAACACCGCAATATTTCCAGAGGTTTGATAGGCTACATGAACATCATGTCCGTGATCTACCAGGCGAATCAGGGTGCCGCCCATCGAAATTACATCATCATCCGGATGGGGACTAAAGATGAGAGCCCGTTTAGGAAATGGCTTTGCACGTTCCGGCCGGTATTTGTCATCCTCTTTCGGCTTGCCGCCCGGCCAGCCCGTAATAGTGTGCTGAAGCTCGTTAAACACTTTAATGTTGATATTGTAGGCCGGGCCCTTTGAGGCGATCAGATCGCCCATGCCGTGTTCGTTGTAGTTTTCATCTGTCAGCTTCAGGATCGGTTTATCGGTTTTCTGGCAGAGCCACACCACAGCTTTCCTGATCAGTTTATCCTGCCAGTCACATGAGGTGATCAGCCACGGCGTGTTGATTCGCGTGAGCTTTTCAGCAGAGGCATCATCAAGCACTACCACTGTATTGTCGTGGTTCTGAAGGTAGGTAGCGGGCACGCTTTCGTTAATCTCACCCTCCACGGTTTCCCGGATAATCGGGGCTTTTCCCTCGCCCCAGGCCATCATGTAAATTTTGTCAGCTTCCAGGATAGTCCCAACACCCATAGTGATAGCCCGTCTCGGCACATACTCCTCACCGAAGAAATCACTTGCGGCATCTTTCCGGGTTATTTTATCGAGCGTAATCAGACGGGTTAGTGAATCGGGACGCGATCCCGGCTCATTAAAACCGATATGGCCCGTTCGACCGATCCCCAGGAGCTGAATATCCAATCCACCGGCGTCCTTTATTTTCTGCTCATACTGCTCGCAATATTTGTGGACCTGATCTTCGGCTATCGTTCCATCAGGAATGTGGACGCTCTCTTCCGGTATATCGATATGATCGAACAGGTGCTCGTTCATAAACCGAACGTAGCTCTGTAGAGAATTTGGTTCAATGGGGTAGTACTCATCCAGGTTGAACGTAATAACATTTTTAAATGACAGGCCTTCCTCTTTGTGCAGGCGCACAAGTTCATCATATACACGAATGGGCGTGGAGCCTGTGGCAAGGCCAAGAACGGCATTTTTGCCCAGCTCGTCTTTCTCCCGAATGAGCTCTGCAATTTCGTGAGCTACGGCAACAGAGGCATCAGCGCTATCACTGTAAATAACTGTAGGTATCTTTTCAAAATAACTCATCCGCCTGTCTATGGACTTTATTTTGGTCGATAAATCGCTCATAAGAATTGATTTAATGGTTTTTGAAATATTTCCCGGGAACCCCGAAAGTGTACCTGTTAGCAACAAGATTGAACAGGTTAATAGAGTTCAGTGCAGTTCCGGTTTGATTTATAAAAGGAAAACGCCGATAAGTGAACAGTACCATACTACTGGTCTCTGGTATATCATGAGAAACTATAAAATAAATATATGAATTAAGTCAGGGAATAGACTGATGGAAACGGTTCCAAACTTTGGATTGAATCGATTATTTATTTGGTTTCTGATTTTATATGATGATTTTAGTTTGGTAAAAAATAGTATAAGCTATCGCCGGCTTTCTAAAAAAAATGCGATACGAACATGAACCTGATGATTGGAGTAGACCTCGGGGGTACCTATACCAAGTTTGGTCTGGTAACCGAAGAGGGAGAACTTATTGCTGAAAACGTTATAGAGACAGACTCAAAAATTTCGTACACGGATTTTTTCGAAAAGCTGCATCAGGAAATTGTGAATCTCAAAAACTCCAGCGCTTACTCTTCAAAAGTGATGGGAATTGGAATAGGCGCACCTTCCGGCAACTATTTAAGCGGCAAAATAGAGAATGCCTCCAATCTCAACTGGCCTGATTTTATACCTGTTGCAAAATTAATGGCCGATTACAGCGGGCTTCCTGTAGCCGTTACGAACGATGCCAATGCTGCCGCAATAGGTGAAATGCGCTATGGTATAGCCAGGGGCGTACGGAATTTTATTTCGCTTACTCTTGGAACCGGTTTGGGAAGCGGTATTGTGATTGACGGGAAATTGGTGAATGGACAGAATGGACATGCCGGAGAGCTTGGCCACACCATTGCAGTTTCGGGAGGCAGAATGTGTGGATGCGGCAGAAAAGGATGCCTTGAGACATACGCTTCAGCACCCGGGCTTTTGAAAACTCTGATTGGTCTATTACAGACAACTGAAACCGAATCTGTGTTCAGAGGCCGGGAAGTGGGCACAATCACCGCCAAAGATATCACTCATGAAGCTTCTAATGGCGACTCACTAAGTCTGGCTGCTTTCGACAGAACCGGGCGGGTTTTGGGTGAAAAACTGGCGGATGCAGTCGCTTTTTTAAATCCATCTTTAGTCGTCCTCTCTGGAGGTTTGGCTAATTCCGGCCCCCTAATTCTTGAACCTACAATACATCATTTTGAGAAAAATTTACTCGGAATATTTAAAGGCACCGTCACCATTAAGCTCTCTGAAATGACGAAGAAAAACGCCGCCATACTCGGCGCGGCGGCGATGATGTGGGAACAAGACCTCTCCATTCTTAATGCACAATACGTGTAGCTATTTCTGGACGTTTATATTTGTAAGGTGCAAAAATTCTATTTAGTATTTCAAAGACGGCAGTGAGGAACTCACAAAAGAATGCCGTGAATACTTCAAATAGTTTTAAGCTGTAATATGAGGGTGTGGCAATGGAAAAGTTGAATATAGATAAGGTAGCCAAACTTGCTCATGTTTCGCGCTCCGTTGTGTCGAGAGTGCTCAACGATCATCCAAACGTAAGCGATGTTGCGCGACAACGGGTGATGGAGGTAGTAAATAAATATAACTATCGCCCCAATTCAGTAGCCAGAAGCCTGGCAACCAACAGCTCGCATGAGATTGGCGTGCTGGTTACTCAAAGTGAAGATGAAGCGCTGGGAAGTGCATTCTGGATGCAGATGCACCGCGGGATTTTTGAAGAGAGTAAGCAGCGGGGGTACTTCGTGTCCCTCTCTTACGTATCGCCGGGGAGCAGTGAAGAGCTGAATAATTTTATACTGAATGAGCGCAGGCTTGATGGGTATATCCTCCTCACACAGGAGGTGACAGATATGGTTGGCCGGCTGCTGTTTGATAAGAACATCCCGATCGTATTAGTAGGCCACGTCCCCCGGGAAGAGGACGTAAGTTCTGTTGATGTAGATAATTTTAAGGGGGGATACCTCGCCGCAGAACATCTGATAGGGCTTGGACATAAAAAGATAGGCGTGATGCTTGCCAGCCTTGATATGAAAGAGTCGGTCGACCGGCTGAAAGGTTTCCGGGAGGCGCATCAAAAAGCAGGCTTGGGAGTTTCTGACGACCATGTGAAAATTGTGGATTACCAGTATAAAGCGGGCTATCAAACCATGAAGCAGTGGATAGAATCTGGTTCAGAAATCACGGCCGTGTTTTGCGCGAGCGATACGATAGCGATGGGGGCGCTGCTGGCGGCCAGGGAGCTCGGTAAACAGGTGCCGGAAGATTACGCCGTTGTAGGATTTGATGATCTGAATTTTGCGGAGTTTACATATCCGCCGCTCACAACCATTCATCAGCCCATATTTCAAAAAGGGAAAATGGCGGCCGAGTTATTGATAAATGAGATTGAAGATGAGGATGCAGATCGAAAAATTATAAACCTGCCCCCCCAGTTAATCATCCGCGAAAGTTGTGGCGCTGACCGTAGTTAGTCCCACTACCGGAGGATTCTATTTCTTTTTAAACTCTTCAATAAACGTACGCGTAAAATCGGACAGCACAAGCCGTCCGCTTATTTCGGCCCGCTGTTCGAGAGTGGGGCCCCAGTGGCCGGTTCCATTCCACTGAATTTCCCGCAGTTCCGTCATCGCCTGAGGATTGCTGGTTGAAATTTCACCCGCGAGTTTTTCCAGGGAGGAATCCAGCTCTTTCATTGATTCAAATACCTTACTGTAGAGGCTGTTGGAGAGAGCCCACTCAGCACTGTACCACGAGCGTGCATCAACCGACAGAGCTGTAAATGCTCCCACCCCAATCTTGCGACCCACAGCAGGGCCAACCACAAAAGGGCCGATACCCACGGCGAGCTCGCTCAGTTTAACGGAGGCTGAGCTATGGGCAAAAACATAATCGGCTGACGCTGCAATTCCGATCCCACCGCCAACAACTTTACCATGAACTCTTGCTATGATAAACTTTTTGGATTTTCTCATCGCATTAATCACGTTGGCAAATCCCATGAAAAACTCTTTCCCCTCATCCAGGTTCGTGATGGCAAGGAGTTCATCGAAGGATGCTCCGGCACAGAATGCGCCATCACCGCCGCTTTTAATAACAATCACGTTTGAATCGGCACTTTCAGATGCCTCTGTAATTTTTTCCGTCAGCTCTTTAAGCAGTTTACCCGGAAGAGAATTTCCTTTTGGGTGAAAAAATTCGATGGTAGATACATTGTTCTTGATGTGATGAGAAATGGTTCCGTTTTCTGGCATGGTGTGATGTTGATTTTTGGGTATGGTAGACAAATCTTGTGGTGAAGTTAAATCGATGGTGGCAGAGAAGAAAGGTTTATTTGTGATGGTTTGAGTTTCATGGTGCAAGGTGCAAAGTGTAAAAGTTGACATAGTCAACTTTCTCAAATCTCAAATCTCAAATCTCAAATCTCAAATCTCAAATCTCAAATCTCAA
>CAZKIZ010000077.1:7764-10912 GCA_964552935.1 uncultured Rhodohalobacter sp.
AAATCTCAAATCTCAAATCTCAAATCTCAAATCTCAAATCTCAAATCTCAAATCTACTCATCAATCTCCAGTGACTCGCGCCTTTTCACAAGGGTAAGAATCGTATACTCCGCCACAAGTTCATCTCTCTGATTGCGGACCTCCACATCCCACCAGATCATGCCGTATGGGAATTTGTCGGTGGTGCGCTTTTGACGCGTTGTTTTTCTTTTGGCGATCAGTTTGGCCTGGATGGTATCTCCGGGAGGAACGGGGGCGAGGAAACGCAAGTCCTCCAGTCCGTAGTTCAGCAGAACAGGGCCGGGAGACGGGTGGACAAACATGCCGGCTGCCGCAGAGAGCACAAAATATCCGTGCGCCACCCGCTGTTCAAAGAGAGAATCTTTGGCGGCAATCTCATCAAAATGAGCGTAAAAGTGATCTCCGCTGATCCCCCCGAAATTCACAATATCGGCCTCGGTAACGGTTCGCCGATGCGTGGTCAGTGCCTCCCCGATCTCCACCTCTTCGAAATATTTTTTGAACGGATGAATCTCAGATTCCTTCGTTTTTGCCCCTTTAATATGCTGATTCACAATATTCATAATGGTAGTAGGGGAACCCTGCAACGCAACGCGCTGCATATTGTGCAATACAGATCGCGCTCCGCCAAGCTCTTCGCCTCCGCCGGCGCGTCCCGGTCCGCCGTGCACCATATGAGGCATTGGTGAACCGTGACCGGTAGACTCGCCGGCCGAGTGCCGGTTAACCACCATAAAGCGTCCGTGGTAGGGAGCACAGCCCAGCGTGATTTCACGGGCCACATCATCGTCATTGGTAAAGAGGGACCCCACCAGTGAACCATCTGACTTATTTGCAATGGCGATCGCTTCATCCATAGTTGAGTAGGGCATCACGGTGGTGAGGGGACCGAATGCCTCTATGGTATGAACACCGTCTGCTTCCATCGGTTTGTGGCAGAGAAGCACCCGCGAATTTGTGAAAGCACTACCATCGGCTCCGTTCGCTCCGGCATAAACTGTGTCTGAAACCTCTTCAAGCCTGGCCAGTTGTTCTTTAAATCGCTCGTTTTGAAGCGAACTTGCCAGGGGGCCCATTTTTGTCTGTTCGCTGGATGGATCCCCAACCGTTGTTTTTTCCAGGCGGACTTTCATAGCGTCTATAACATCATCCACCAAATCATTATGGACAATTGTACGGCGAATGGCGGTACACTTCTGGCCGGTTTTCACCACCATCTCGTTGCACACCTCTTTGATAAAGAGACCGAACTCTTCCATCTCCGGGGTGACGTCAGGGCCCAGTATGGAGCAGTTTAGCGAATCCGCTTCCAGGTTGAACGGAATGCTGTTGGCGATGATATTTGGGTGAGCTTTCAGTTTTTTCCCGGTATCGGCCGATCCGGTAAATGATACGACATCCTGGCTGTTCAGGTGGTCGAGCAGATCGCCCGGCCTGTCAGCGGCAATAAACTGAATGGATCCTTCCGGTAAAATATTCGATTCAATCATCGCCTTAAAAACAGCGTGGGCCAGGTAGGATCCGGTTGGTGAAGGTTTTACGATGCAGGGTACCCCGGCAATAATAGAGGGAGCCAGCTTTTCGAGCATGCCCCATACCGGGAAGTTAAACGCGTTGATGTGAATTCCAACACCCCGTTTTGGCACGCAGATGTGCTGCCCGACAAATGTGCCCCCGCGCGAAAGCCTTTGAACGCCGCCCTCCACATGAAATGGAAGATCGGATAGCTCCTGCCGCGATTTGCTCGAGAGCGTAAACATGGTTCCGATTCCCCCTTCGATATCGATCCAGGAGTCGCGGCGGGTTGCCCCGGTATGCGTTGAGATCGCATAGAAATCCTCTTTCCGGTCAATCAGGTATTTCGCCAAAAACTTGATCTTAAATGCGCGCTGATGGATCGTCAACTCTCGCAAGCTGGGCCCGGCGACGGATCGTGCATACTCACACATCGCCTTATAGTCGAGATCGGCCTCCACCAGCGTGGCAACCGGTTTGCCTGTAACGGCGCTGTTCAATTCAGTTTCAGTTCCTTCGGTGATCCAATGTCCTTGCGAGTAGGATGTTACTTTCATGATGGTATGGTAGATTGAATTGGTTTTCGGGAATATATGAATAAACCTCCAAGGTTTTGCCCCGAAGGGATCGCTTTGCGAGAAACCTTGGAGGTTTCCCTGCGAAAAAGAAATTGTGTAAGGAATTCAGATTGTAACGGTCAGGAATCCTTCTCTTTCTGCAACGGCGTACAGACGTTCATCCAGTGTCAACACTTCAAGTGTGTTCGGTCTGTTTTCGGAAGCGATAAATGCAGCGGCCAGTTGCAAAGCATCAGCAGATCGCAGCGGGTGCACCCGAAGAAACCGGCGTGCAATTACCCTTATCTCGTCAACCGGTTCAATCTGTATCCAGTTTGCAGCGAGGGTATCAAGCCTCTTAAATGATTGTGCAGTTTCGGCTGCGGTTAAATGGCCTTCCCTTTCGATTCTTGAAAGTGCAGATGCACACTCAACCGGTGTGCCCCACCACACAACTATTTTCTGATCATCCCGGAATAGTTCGATTATCCGATCAGTAGCTGATTCTTCAACCAATAAGGGTACGATTGCGGAGCTGTCCCAAAATCTCATCGTCCGCTTCTCCTTTCATCCAGCAGGATAGAGCTTGCTTCAATTTTGTGTTTTGGACGGGGAGGGGGCTTTTTAAAAATGTCCATAGAAACTTTTTCCCGGGGCAGCCTGGCCAGGCCTGCCTGCTGAAGACGCAGCACTCTTCCTTCGGCAGTACCGGTTGAAGTTAGTGGCTGCAGCTGTGCAACAGGAACACCCCGATCCTCAATTATCACTGTCTCACCCGCTTTTACCCGCTTAATAAGCGATGAAAGCTTGTTTTTGGTATTCGATATGCTTGAATGCTCCATATAGCTATAATAGCTATTTGAAAAAATCTATTCAAGCTATTCAATCCATAAACCTCCAAGGTTTTATCCCGAGGGGGTCACTTTGCGGAAAACCTTGGAGGTTTGATGTCTGAAGAAAAAATGTAAGGGGTTGGGATTTTGTGGCTCATACTACTGGTGTTATGTCAATTATCATTTGTCGCATAAAGACCTGACAGCATTTCCGGTGCATTT
>CAZKIZ010000078.1:0-10885 GCA_964552935.1 uncultured Rhodohalobacter sp.
GATGAATAAAGAGGTTTTGGAACACGCCATCCGGAAAACCGGCTTCCAGGAAGATCTCTTCGATATGAGTTGCGCATCCAAAAACATTCGGAGCGTGTTTAAGCAGCCCGGTATTCCCGGCAGCAAGCGTTGGCGCAGCAAAACGGAACACCTGCCAGTACGGGAAATTCCACGGCATGATTGCCAGCACGGTTCCGATCGGGTCGTGACTGACAAAACTCTCCTTTGCATCGGTTTCAATAATTTCATCAGCCAGGAAACGCTCAGCATTTTCAGCATAAAAATCGCACACCCAGGCACATTTATTAATCTCTCCC
Organism: uncultured Rhodohalobacter sp.; assembly: GCA_964552935.1. Classification (GTDB taxonomy): domain Bacteria; phylum Bacteroidota; class Rhodothermia; order Balneolales; family Balneolaceae; genus SW132. Next base: position 318 of record CAZKIZ010000078.1, read on the forward strand.
CTGGCTTCACTGATCGGTTTCCCCATTTCAAGTGTCATCGTCTTCGCATATTTTTCCACGTTGTTCCTCAGCACACCGCCCGCATTTACCAGCAGCTCACACCGCTCTTTTACAGGCACTTCCCGCCAGGATTCAAACGCCACCCGTGATTTCTCAAGGATATCGTTTACCTCCTTCTCAGTGTGCTCTTTATAGGTGGCGATCTCTTTTCCGTTATGTGGGTTGATGCTTTTGAATTCCATAGTTGATGTTGGGTTTTGTGGTTTGAAATTTGATTAGACTCAACAAGATTAATAACATGTGAATTGTGATCACCAAAATCCCCTCCTTCTCAAGGAGGGGAAAAAGGGGTGGTTCACGTAGATCTTTACATTTCTCAAACTGCTATGCAAGAAAAAATTCTGGTCCAACCACCCCTGGGGGGCTGTCCAAAAAGGGCGTCATCCCGCACTTGATGCGGGATCTCCCATCCCTAAAACAGGCAGGAGATGCCGGATCGGAGTCCGGCATGACTAAATTGAGGACTAATATTTTTCTTTCTCGCCCTTTTTGGACAGCCTCAACGTCATCTTCATCATATATAAATCGAGATCCACTACTCCCCTCAATATATCAAAGATTCAGCTTGTTTGGTTATTTGAACAGTTATCTGTTTTTCGGTGAAGTCGCTGAAGGATTGATTGAGTTCTTTTGTTTTCCAAAACAGTTTGGCTTTGCCGGTTTCTGGAAACCAGGCTGCGCTATAGAGCGTCCCGAACGATTTTTTGATGTTGAACTGATGTAGTGGCGGCTGTAAAAACTTTCTGTAGATTGAGTTTAGATCATAGCTATCATCATTCAGATAGCTTTCTGCTGCTCTTTCCCGCTCAATGGTCTGTGTTTCAAGTGCATATTCCGGCCACTCTATATCACCCTGGTGATTGGTACATGCCTGTTTGTTGACCAGCGTTGCCGGCCTGTCGGGGCCCAAAAAGAGCGTCGCGTAGTTCCCGTCACGATCAACCAGCATAACATTATAGGCCATGTGAACCGGTAATCTTTCAAGAGTTTTTACTGCCTCATCTACGTTATCGCAGGTTTCGAGCAGGTAGCGGATCACCAGCGGAATACCGAAGCCTTCGCCAACCACGTTTCGCCCGCCAAAATTGAGCGAAGCACAAAGCCCACTGCTGTTCATCCCGTCGAGCAGTCCCCAGTTGCAGTCGCTGATGCCAATCACCGGCCTGAGCCAGTTACTTTTCAGCATAACGCCCTCAAACCATTTTGGGTTGTAATCGTAATTTCGGATCAGCGCCGGCTCTCCTCTGGTCCATGCCATCTGCGTGCAGCCGCTCATAAACGCCGGGGGGTTCCACATCGAAAGGTACCGCGCAGGCAGATCCCCGCCGCCGGCAAGCTCGCAAACCTGATCATAAATCGACTCAAGCTCAGGCATATGCTGCCCGATTGATTCGCTGCAGCTCAGATATCCCGGCCTTGCCGTAACACCCTCCTGAACGTACCAGGCTCTATAGTAGGGCCAGGTTCTTTCAAATACCTCCGCCCACTTTTTACCCGGTTTATCCTCTTCGATACATTTTATTTTGATGATCATGGGGTTGCTGCTTTAAACTGTGGACGATGGTTGAATGTGGTTACGAACATGAGGCTGTCCAAAAAGGTCGTCATCCCGCATCCCGAAGGCGTTCGGGACGGGATCTCCAATCGTTGATATGGCCAGGAGATACCGGATCGGGGTCCGGTATGACTAATTTTATAACTTTTCTGCAATTCAACGACTTTTTTGGACAGCCTCAAAAGCGAAAACGAAACGGCGAAGCCGGGTGAGTTTAGCGAGGGGTGTGTTCCGTGACTTTGATTGTGAAACTCAGTCGTTCCAGGTACCTCACCCTCGCGGACACACCCCTGATTTTTTCGCCATTCTCAAAACCTGCCACCCAAAAAAATACGGCTTTAAATCTATGGTTCAGTTACACATAATGAAAACTATCTATCACATATAGCACATTCATTACATCATTTTGAACCCGGCGATTTCAGAGATTTTATCCTGCTCGGCTTCGGTGCCTGTCGGCTCTGTGGTTTTGTACTGATCCTGTATTGCGGTGATCCAATCTTTAGCACGCTTGGTGAGTTTGAAATCATCGGTCATTAAACGTCCCCTCATCACCAATATTCCTATATCTGCACCTTCATAGAGATAATCTCCTTTCCCGGTAATTCTCAAAAAGAACGCTTCGTTATCCTTCTCCACTGCCCGGCGATGGGTGTCCATTCTATCATACGCAATTGTGCCGTCTTTCTGTTTTTTCCAGATGCCGGATGCCGGAGCCTCCGTAATATACTCAACCGTATCTTCCGTGTGCTTAATTACAAGCTGACTCCAATCGTCGATATTCTCAGGACGTGCCCAGCGGTCGTTGATCGATTTTACACTTAGCTCATACGGTGTATCCATCCACTCCAGCAGGTGGAACAGAAACAGGGGCGCATCAGCCAGTGCAAACACAGCGTGGTTGGTGATAGAGCTCGCTCCCGTAATGCGGGGGTTCAGCTCTCCAAGGTAGACCTGTCCGTTGTCCTGATCGATCAGGAAGTCGAGCTCGAAGTATCCCTTATACCCCTCCTTCCGAAGCTGATCACCAAAAAGGCGTGTATATTTCCGGGCTTTCTGCCTGATCGATTTCGTAAATACATCCGCGTGTATCTCGTTTCCGCACCATCCGCCTTTGTACGGCGTCAATTCTGGAAAGCCTACCAGCTCGGTCATAAGCGGAGCCACGATAGTGCCGTGACGGGTAACGCACGCTTCAATAGCGGCACCACGGCAATTGATCCGCTTCATGATTTTCACCTCTTTCTCATTCTCAATCTCTTCAGCATGCTTCTTATACTCCTTCTCATTGGAGATGAAAAAAGTGGTGTGGCCGGAGTCGCCAAACGGAGTCTGAATCACCAGGTCATTCCCGAGCTTTTTCGATACTTCACGCATATGCTCGTAGTTCTTGACATTCGAGAGTACATAGGGAACACACGCCACGCCCGCTTTCTCGGCAATCCGGTTGGTGTTCACTTTGTTATCCATGGAGGTGCGCATTTTCGCTGGCGGAAAACAGACTTCAAGGCCGAGTTTCTTAGCCAGTTTTTCCGTCTTTTCATCAAACATCAAAAACATCGCCTTCCCCGCTTTTCCTCCCTTTTTACGGGATTTGATGTAGTCTACCACCTCTTTATGCTCCAGCAGGTAGTTGTTGATGTCCTCAATACTTTCAAACTCATCATGTGCCACTTCCTCTTCCGGAGAGAAGACGTTGGGGTGTTGACCGTCAAAACACTCTATATAAGAGATAAATTTAAAGCCTTTGATCCACTCATCAGCTCCCAGGAGATTGAAATTCGTTGCGCTGATAAAATAGATCGGCACTTCATTACGGTGAAAAAATCGTCTGATGTCGGATAACCCTTTTAGTGTCTTCACTTCATTTATCTGTTCAGCCATGGTGACGTTGTATTTTTGAGTTATAAATAATGTTTGCAGTTTGGATTAGTAAAAGTATAAGTCCATCTTTTTAAAAGGGGATTATGGGGGATTTAAAGTTCAAGCTATAAACCCAAATACAATTCTTTGCAAGGGTCTGTAACACTCCTATCCGTTTTTCCGCCGGCTTATAAACCTATCCCCTGCAGGAAAAAAGTGTCAATCTTCATCCAGGGCGGCCTTCCTTTCTGGTCTTGAAGGAACGACCAATTCATCTTTCAGCACTTCTTCCGTAAAGACTTTAAGCCCAAGCTCAGGGCGGTATCCATGAATCTCCTTCACGTCGAGTGCCAGCAGAAATTCGACAATCTCTTCGCTGATTACCTGACCGGGAACAAGAACCGGGAATCCCGGGGGGTAGGGAATTACAAAGGTGGTGGATACGAGTTCACGACCGCCCTGTATCGTTTCTAAACACTCTTTAAGCTGAATATATTCACAATTATCTGATTTATAGGCAAGAAAGTAGGCCTGACGGATATCTCCGCCCGGAACTCCGGGTACGGCCTGAAATGAGGCGTGAAAACGACTGAAATCGGGCAGGGGCGGCACATCTTCCATCAGAGAGTGAATACGGTGTTCAAGAATCTCCTTCTCTTTCTTGTTCATGGCCGGATATTCTTCGTCCAGCTTTTCAGCTATCTGCAACAGTGTGTTTACCAGGTAGGCCACGCTTCCCCGTGTAGTTCCTATGCTGGTCATAAACAGGATTGAATTTCGTGATGTCTTGTTAATCTGAATGTTGTACTGATCCATCAGGTATTTATTCTTGAACGTATCCCCGTCGATGCCGGAGAGTCCAACCGCAAGCGTAATTTTAGTAGGATCCAGCACAAATTCGTCGTGCTCCCAGGCATCTTCCATGCGGTTCCAGCCGTGATCATCCGTATAGTATTCATCCAGACCGGATTTACGGTATTGATCAGGAATAAAATCACGCACGGTCAGTACCCTGAAATATTTGTGAAGGAGAGGATGATCGTGAATTTTTGCCCGGATCGACATCGCCAGCTCTATACTTTTCTCAACCAGCTCATACCCTTCAAACTGCACCTGGCGCCTCCCGGCATCCATGGATGCGAGGATTTGATAGTTTGGTGAGGTAGAGGTATGGGTCATGTACGCCTCCTGGAAACTATCAGAAACCAGCCTCCTGTACTCTTCATCCCAAATATGGATCATCGAACCCTGGCGGAAACTGGAGAGCGTTTTATGTGTGCTCTGGGTGGAATAAACGCGGATTTTCACCTTATCCGGGTCTGGCTTGAGGGGAATCTCACCGTCGGCCAGTGACTCAATATGTTTCTTGTACTTTTCGCGATACCCTTCCGAGCGATATTTATTGTAAAGTTTACTTGCAACAAACATTCCGGTCCGCTGCTTGTAGGTATAGGTAAATCCGGCAAAAGCAAACCACGCTTCATCCCACAAAAATATAATATCCGGTTTGATGGCCAGAACTTCCTCCATCACTTTTTCCACATTATAAACCAGCCCGTCGAACGTGCAGTTGGTCAGCAGCAGCATTTTTACTTTATCCAGCCGGCCCGCTTCTTTCAGCTCCAGCAGAGTGTGTTTGATCTCCTCCAGCGGCACAGCCCCGTACATGCTGTACTTTTCAATCGGGTAGGAGTCGAGATATACGGGGAGCGCACCGGCAAGAACCAGTCCGTAATGGTGTGACTTATGGCAGTCGCGATCAATCAGAACCAGGTCTCCCGGTTCAACAAGCGCCTGCTGTACAATTTTATTTGAGGTGGATGTTCCGTTGGTTACAAAAAAGGTCTGCCTCGATCCGTACGCTTTTGAGGCCATCTCCTGTGCTTTTTTCAGCGACCCGGTTGGCTGCAGCAGGGAATCGAGCCCGCCGGTCGTGGATGAGGTTTCAGCCAGGCAGAGATTCCGCCCGTAAAACTGGCCAAAATCCCTGATCCATCGGGATTTAAATACCGAATTTCCGCGGGAGATCGGCATGGCGTGAAAAACTCCAACCGGTTTCTGGCTGTACTCTTTCAGCGCCGTATAAAAGGGTGTGTTATACCGCTCGCGGATTCCGCGGAGGATAGCCAGGTGAAGCTCCTGGATGTCATCTTTCCGATAGAAGATTCTCCTGAAATTCTTTACGGTAGAATCTTTAAGCTGAAGCAGCGCCGTATCAGTCACATAGTAAATGTCCAGCTCGGGACGGAACTGCTTTATGATTTTCCCAAGTATAGGCCCCAGGTCTTCTTCTGAAACATCGGAAAAGTCCAGGTCGTGAATGTATCCCAAAAACGGTTTCAGAAGTGAATCGATATTTTTTGAGGCGTAGGGAGGGGCGTAGCGAATGACCACCGCCTGTATATTGTAGTTGAGCAGCAGCGCAATCATGGCGTCCTGGAACGAGCGCTGCACCACAACATCATACACCAACTGCTCATCATCTTCACGCAGCTCGGCAATCTTAGATCTCATCGCTTCCTCTTCGTGGCCCGGAAGATTGTCTACAAACAGAACTTCAAAGTGATTTTTGTTTCCGCCACCACCATTCCTATCGGAGTTCTCGCCATCGGATCCATCTTCTTCGTAATCTTCCTGTATGAGCTGAGGATTGCTTCGGTACGATTCGCTGACCAGCTGACGCACAAGCTCATTTATCCGAATTGAGGCTGAATAAAACTCCTCGTTTTTTACGATTGACTGCAGCTTTCTGACGCGCTTTTTTCCCGGAAAGGAGTAATACTGTTCAACCACAGCCAGGTCATCCAAAAGTGCAGATACACTCTTAACACTATCCGGTTCTATGCTGCTCTTTTTCGCTTTTTGGAGCAGATGAAGTTCAGACCTCAACCGGTTCCACAAATCGATTCGCAGTTGGGCAACATTAAAATGGTGGGTACTGCTCAGTTTAGTGGCTGTCATCGGCTTTGGATTTTTTGGGATGGACGGGTTATAACAAGATGGATACTGTTTTGTGTGCGGGTATTGGGCTTTTTATGTTAGATGTATTGGTAAATTAAATCGAATTCTGGAGTCCCCCTTTTTAAAAGGGGATTTCGGCGAGGGGTGTGTTCCAGACGTTGTTTTGGCTTCCAGGTTTTACGAAGACACCCCTCCCTCCACCAGCCGGCGGAGTACTCCCCTCAAGGGGAGATTATACCCATCGCCCTCCGTCAGTTGACAGAGAAACACTCCTCAAAAAAAGCTCAATACCCATCAACATCTTACACCCCATCACTCAAATTCCGCTTGTATTCCGTTCCGGATTCATGAGACTCCAGGTTTTTTTCCTGCATCTTCAATTTCGCCAATTCATCCACGCGGTTGGGTTTAATGAGCGGCCCGAGCGAATCAAGGTAGGAACGATCCGCACCTTCCTTGTAGATTTTGAAATCTCCTATATGGTCCCGGAAGCTTTTTAGGGGCTGGCCCAATCGCAATAATCCAAGCTCGCGGCTTCGTTTCACCTTTTCCATATTGACTTCAATGGGAATAAACTCCTCTGTAGAATCGGCCTGATAAAGGATTCTGCCATCCGGCCCGCAGATAATGGATCGCCCGCTGCCCCCTGACTCCAGCCCGTTTATATCAAAAAAGTAACACTGATTGGTGGCGGCTGACGCCCTGGCGATAGAGAGTTCAATCTCCCGGTCGATAGTACCTGTCAGCGTGGGGTGAAGAATCACCTCTGCGCCCATCACACTCAGGGTTCGTACCGTTTCCGGGAACCACATATCGTAACAGATGGAAACCCCAAATTTGCCTACATCCGGAACATCGAACACGCAAAATTCTTTGCCGGGTTTTACGCCCACTTCATACGGATAGAATGGAAACATTTTGCTGTAACGGGTGACCACCTCTCCTTCCGGATTGTAAACCGTTGCCGTGTTGTAAACATCCTCTCCTCTTTTTTCAAAAATCGATCCCGGAAGAAGCCAGATGCCATGCTTTTTGGCCATTCTCTTCATTTCGAGCTCGAAAGGGCCATCAATTTCCTGAGCGGTATGAATGAGAGGGCCGTAGGCACAAAGTTCACTAAACACCACCATCTCCACCCACGGGTAGAGATTCATCAGGATATCAAGCTTCACCTTCATCATCTCCACGTTCGACTGCGTGGCAAACACCTTCATCTGAACACCCGCTATTGCAAATGGCTTCATAAATTAACTCCGCAAGCTTTCATAATTTCTTCTTCCAGGATGTTCATCCCCTGCTCAAGCTGATCGCCCGTAATAACCAGGGGGGATAAAATACGGAGCACATTTTTATGCGTTCCGGCACTCAGAAGCACAAGTCCGCGCTCTGCACAAGCTTTTACGATTTTACCTGTCAGATCTCCATCGGGCTGACGCGGATCACCGTTTTTCACAAACTCAACGGCAAGAAAAGCTCCAAGCCCGCGTACGTCACCGATTTGCGGACATTTTTTCCGCAGTTTCTCGAGGCGGCTCCGCGTAAATTCACCCACCACTTTTCCACGTTTATTCAGATCAATCTTCTCCATATAGGCGATAGTGGCAAGCGCCGCGGCGCAGCAGACCGGATTGCCGATATACGTTCCGCCAATGGTGCCCGGAGCGGCAGAATCCATCACATCGGCTTTACCCAGGATTGCGGCTATAGGCATTCCTGAACCCATCGATTTTGCATACGTGGAGATATCGGGTGTAATGCCATATTCCTGCCAGCTTGCCCAGTTGCCTGTCCGTCCAAAACCGCTCTGAACTTCATCAAAGATGAGCATAATGCCGTGTTCGTCACAGAATTTGCGTAATCCCTTCAGATATTTTTCAGGAGCAGGATTGATACCACCTTCACCCTGAACCGGCTCAATAATAACGGCGGCCACATTTTTGGGATCCACCATGTTTCGCATGCTCTCATGCAGGCGTTTTAGCTCCCAGTCCGCAAATTCATCCATATTTCCCTTGCGGTTGTAGCGATAGTAGTTCGGAAACGGGAGCCGGTAGACCTCCGGGGCAAACGGACCACAGTTCAGCTTATAGTCGATCTTACTGGTAAGTGACATGGCCATCATGGTTCTGCCGTGAAACGCTCCCGTAAAGCAGATAACTGCCTGACGCTTTGTTGCCTGCCTGGCAATCTTAATTGCGTTCTCCACCGCCTCAGCACCGGTACTGACCAGCATTGCCTTCGTCTTTCTGCCGTGCGGAAGAATTTTGATCAGCTTTTCACAGAGCTCAACGTACGGTTCATAGGTCACCACATTAAAGCTTGTATGAATATATTTTGCTGCCTGGTCCTGGATCGCCTTCACCACAGATTCGGGGCAGTGCCCGGCGTTTACCACACCGATCCCGCCGGCAAAATCGATCCACTCTTTTCCGTCCACATCCGTAATGGTGGCTCCGGTTGCCGAGGTAACCGTTGCGGTATTAAACACCCCTACACCATTGGCCACAACAGCCCGGCGGCGATCCAGTAATTTTTCTGATCCCGTCTTGCTCACCGGTTTAAATTTACCAATCAATTCCTTAATCATAATTCACTGTTTTACACTGTTATTTATGGCTTTACACATTCACCTAAATTGTTTTATAACCGGCTTCCGTAATCGTTAGTAATTTGCTCTAAAACAGGGTTATATATAACATAATTACCCTATTATTACAACTCACACATAATCATCACCCGATATTCAACCTCCTCTGACGGGCTCAGACAGTTCGAAACCTGCACATCTAATACGCTCCGTTTTTTTTAGAATTCTGCCGTCTGCAAGCCTTCCTGCTTTTCACATCCTATCGCAAAGATTCCACACATCTTACTCTTCAAAGAAGATCCATATTCACGTACCAATGCTTTGAAATTGAAAAAATTGTCTAATGCAGGAGCTGTCATTTTATCAGCGGGTATTTGCCTATGCTATGCTACATAGAGGCTGTACTGCTTACTGATTATTTTCCTCTTTAGAATGTGTGTTTAATAATGATACTGCCTTTTTCAATAATATCCTCGTTAATAATTTTTCGATCCTGAAGGGATGGAAATAGAATCTCAAAAAAAAGGCCTCGAAAAGTTTCCTTCTGAGGCCTGAATAATAAATGATATATATCCTGTGCAATCTACCTATTCGTATTTCACAGTGCAGCCGTAGGGTGTATTCGTTCGGACCGCAATTTCATCGCCGTTCATAAGTGCATCCATCGCTTCAACCACATAATTCCGGGCACCTTCCAGGTCGCGGGCACGGGCAGTCGGACGATCATCTATCGCGCCGTTGTATTCCAGAACTCCATCAGGGTTGATGATGTACATGTGCGGAGTTACACGGGCATCATACGCGCGCCCCATGGTTCCATCCACATCCAGAAGAACCGCCGTTGGTGAGGCATTCTTTTCATAGGTTATATTCTGCGCACCTTCTGGCTCGAGATACCCCTGGGTACCGGGAGCGGATGAAATTACGGAGAGCCATACCACATCCTGATCAGTATACTTTTTCTGAAGTTGCTGCATGTTGTTGCCGTCATAATGCTTTCGTACAAACGGGCAATCGTGGTTCAGCCACTCGAGTATCACAAAACTGCCTTCAAAATCACTGAGGCTGTGGGTGTTTCCGTATGCATCCACGACTGAAAAATCGGGAGCGCGTTCACCGACCACCGCACCTGTGCGATCGGTTTCTATTGTCATGTTGAGAAGTGCTAATGAAGCAATCAACAAGACGCTGAGGAAGGTTATTTTTTTCATGGTTTTATGTTTTTGGTTCAGGGTAGTTTGTGTTTGAAAATTGTGGCTATTTGTTCAAATTTGAGCTGTTTATGAAGTGTCCCCCTTCGAAGGGGGCAATGGGGGATGATCTTGTGTGCTTATGAATCAACTTTTGGACCATGCATGATTACGATAATCATCCCCCCAGCTCACTCCGTTCGCCTCCCCCTTCGAAGGGGGACTTTTAATCATAAATCGTGTCAATTTCAGGTTCATAAAAATCATTCCCCATACGTCAATGACTCCCCGCTTCCAATGTTTTCCAGCGCATCCAGAACGATGCCGGGCGTGAGGAGTTCGGGCAAAAGCA
>CAZKIZ010000079.1:0-10867 GCA_964552935.1 uncultured Rhodohalobacter sp.
ATTATGGTACGAAACCTACTATCAAAATGACCTTCATGAAGCAGAGTATTATATACCGGACCTGTTCTATGCAAAATAGATTTGAAAGCTAAACTCTCAATTGGTCTGCCTTGTCTGCTACAACGGAATCTTCACCGTAAACCGGCTACCCTCGTTCACACTGCTCTCAACGCTGAGCTCACCTGAAAACAGATCCACAAAGTGTTTTACAATGGTAAGGCCAATCCCGGTACTCTTTTCACCACTCGTTCCCTCATCACTTACCAGTTTGCTGTTGCTTGACAGGATATCGTTCAAATCATCACTTTTTATGCCTACCCCGGTATCTGCAACTACAAGCTCCAGTTCATCACGGTTGGCGAATGTTTTTCGGACCAGCGACAGCTTCACACTGCCTCCCTGTTTCGTATACTTGATAGCATTTGATAGCAGGTTACCGAGAATCTGCTCAAACTTATCGCCATCCATCAACACAGGTTCTGTAAGATTTTCAGTGTAAAAACCGAGGTCAATCTTTTTTATTCTTGCCGCTGGCTGGTAAAGCTTTGATATGTCGGCTACCGACTTTTCAAGGTCTGTCTCCTCTTTTTCAATACTTAAACCGTCGGACTCAATAATAGTGTAACTCATCACCTCATCGATCATGTGATTCAGCTGGGTTGAACTTTGCTCAATGATTTCAAGCAGTTCCAGGTAATCGGGATTCTCTGTGATGTTCATCTCTTTCAGCATGCCAGAGAGTCCGATGATTCCATTCAGGGGCGAGCGCATGTCGTGGCTCAGCATTTTCATCAGCTTCACCTTGTAATCATTCAGGGCTTTCAGCTCTCTGTTCTGCTTATACAGTTCCAGGTGCGTCATTACCTGTTTTGCAATAATTTTCAATTGTGTAATTTGCTTATCCGTCAGCTCTTTCTCCTCGTAATCGAGCACACAGAGTGAGCCGATGGCATACCCATCAGGGCTTACCAGTGGTATGCCAAGATAGAAGCGCAAACCATCATCCCCTTTTACGTAATCAAAATCATTGAACCTCGGATCTTTTTTAAGATTTTTAATCTCAGTAATATCGTCGCCATCAATTGTGTACTGGCAAACCGATTTTTCACGCGGTATTGATTTCTCTTCAAGATCCAATCCTGCCATTGCTTTAGTCCACTGGCGGTTTTGGTCAACCAGGTTCACCTGAGATATTTTTGTCCCCGCGATTTCAGCCGCCAGGGTAGCCAGATTATCAAACTCTTCATCCGGTAGAGAATCCAATATTTTATAGTCGTGAAGGGCTTTCAGCCGCTTTGTTTCACTATCTTTTTTAGAAATTTGATTCATATCTCTGCACCGACCTGTCTATAGCTAATATCAATTAACATCTGTTACGGAGTGAGAACACAGCACATCATTCAGTTCCCGGTAGGTGATGGGTTTAACAAGATAATCCAGGTAGTTTGTCTCTTCCGCCTGAGCCCTGTAAAAATTGTCGGAGTTCCCCGTTACGTAGAGTGCAGGGATCTGCTTGTCAACCTGGATCCGCTTCACTGTTTCAATCCCCGTTATACCCGTGCCAAGCTGTATATCCACAAGCAGCAGATCGGGAGTAAACGACTCCATGATTTCAAGTGCCTCTTCACCCGTTTCAGCTTTTTCAATATGTGTAAACCCGATTCTCTTGAGCATCATTTCTAAACTCAGAGATAAAATTAAATCGTCTTCGATTATGAGTATTTTCTTTTCCATATCTGTAGATGTTATTAACTAAAAAAGGCGTTGCTTGAACCTTTCGATTCATTCTTTAAAAAACATACTTTCACCAAACTCTTGTCGATATCCACGTCTATATGTCCGTTGAGCTGAGCAGACAGGATGTCAACCAGCTTATATTGAAATTTTTCTGACTTCATATTTTCCGTGAAGTTTTGCACTTTTAACCCTTCACCCGATAAGATTACAGTAACCTCTTTGTCATCGGATTTCAGCTCAAGCATCAGGCTTCCTTTACCCGAATCCGGAAGCAGTACATTGATGAGCTCATTGACCATCAGCCCGGCCGGCACAGCCTGGTTCAGGTTCAATACGGTTTCGTCGCAATTGAGGCTCAGTTCAGAGATAGTTTCATTATTGAAACCCTGTTGCGGAAGAAAGTTGATAAACGACTTCAGGTAGCTGTTGAATCGAATATGAACTACATTCTTCTCCTGGTAAAGTGTTTCGTGAATCTTGGCTATCGAGAAGATGCGGCTTTGCACCTCACTGAGTTTTTTAAATACCTCCTTATCTGTCTCTTCAAGCAGCTGAAGATCCAGCAGTCCGGCAATAACTGCCAGATTGTTTTTTACGCGATGGTGTACTTCCTGGAGCAGGATCTCTTTCTCTTTAAGTGAATTTTGAGCCTTTTCGCGGGCACTGCGTTCTCTCTCCAGAAGGTCCGTGATTTTTTCTTCAAGCTCTTTTTGAGCGGTCAGGTCAACATAAATGCCGTAAACTGCTATCACCTTATCATCACTGGATACAGGCACCGTACTCAGCAGTACTGGCACTTTTTTGCCATCTTTTGCGTAGCGAACGCTTTCAAACTGGGATGCAGATCCATTGAAAGCATCCCGGCTTACGTCATCGGCCTCTTTTCGGGTGTTACTATCTGTAACCAGGTCGTTCACATTTGCGCCTTCAACATCCCCGTTGTTGTATCCGAACATTTTGCGAAACCCGTTATTCACGCGGTTAATTCTGTTTTGTTGGTCAATCATTACAATCCCGAGAGGTGAATTGTCGAAAAGCTGACTCATCATTTTGTAGTGCCTGTCACTTGCCGTTTTTGCTTCCACAAGTTCCGTTATATCCATGCCTGTACCCACAATATACGTTGCGCTATCACTGGTGAATGAGCGCGCATTTAACTTAAAGCTGCGTATATCTCCATCTTTGGTCTTGACCCTTGCCACAGTTTCAGCTGAACCATCATTAACCGCCGAAAGCAGTTTTTCGGCAATCAGCTCCTGGTCTTCATCAACGAAGAAATCAATTGGCTTCATACCGAACATATCCTCTTCGTTGTAACCGAGATCGCTATAAAAAGCTTCATTCCACTCCAGGAAAGCGCCGTCTGCATCTAAAACATAAAACGTGCCGGGAATACTCTCAATAGCTGTGCGGGTAAATTCCTGTTCATTTTTTAGTTTCTTCTGAATCTGTTTCTCTTTCGTAATGTCGCGGAATGAGTTGATCGTAGTAAGTCCGCGATCCTGGTCCCGAAATATCACTGAAGAAACCATTACCGAGATATCTCGTCCTTTTTTATGTATGTACTGTTTTTCTCCTTCAAAACTGGATGTTTCCTGCCGGATTTTTGATGCTTCGATATTTAAAGGATGGCTTTCATCCATTATCAGTTTTCTGCCGCCCTTTTTTAACTCCTTGAGAGAATATCCTAAAATTTCACATGCTGCGGGGTTTGCATCCAGGATATCGCCTTCCGGTGTACCGATAATAATGCCGTTTATGGAGTGATTAAACTGTTGCCGGTATTTCTCTTTTGAGTCTCTCAACTCCCGGACAGCCGTAATATTCATGGAAATATCTTCTATAAAAAGAACAGCCCCGGTCTCCTCAAAGGGTTTTATGTTTACTCTGAACCACTTTGGATTTTCCTTGCTGTTGTTGGAGTAGGTAGACTGAAAAGACTCTTCATCACGGTCCAGAACTCGTCGCAGCCCGATAATGAGTTTCAAAGCATCATCGCTTCCGTTTTCTGCTGAGCTGCGGCAGTGTTCAAAAAAATTTTTATGAACTGCTGAATCCGTGAAGAAACCGTATGCACTTTTTTGATCCCACTCACTGTTTGTCACAACAATATCGCCTGACTCATTTAATATGGCGGAAGCAGAGGGGAACGCATCTAAAATAGTAACCTGGCTCTTCTCTAATTGAATCTCTTTTGTTCTCATCCTTAATGTATTTAACAATTATTTACACCATAGATACGGACAAATCAAAGAAGCCGTAAGACGTCAAAGGCTTATTTTTATTCTATGTATTTTACGTCCGCTGTAAAGCATTAAATAAGTAGGTGAAAAATCCTATCCTGAAAAATCAGCCGGCATATACTGATCACCATTAAGAACAGCCGCAATTGCCTCTTTGAGCTGGGAGGGATCGGGCTCGTATGACAAATATCCATCAATTCCGGCCTCAATAAGAGGGTCAATCAGCAGTTTCGTTGTATAAATGTGTATAGCGAGCAATTTTGTATGGGTGACGGCTTCTTTGACGAGTGTAATTGTTTGAACCGCCGACTTTTTTATATTTGGGAGATCAAGTATCACAACAGAGTTCACCACTTTAGACCTTTTTTCAAGAATAGATAATTCACTGTCAATCAGAGAGATCTGGGCCTTGCCATCACACGCCTTTTCTACTCGTTCCTTCAGAGCCACTGCACGGGGAGTATAACCTGTGTATAGAAAAATTGAAAGTTTTTTATGATTATCCATCACGGAGATTTATGATCTTTCAGCAAACAAGTCTTATAATTTAGGGGAAAGGATTGCACTTCATCCTGTTTTGTGTAAGACTGTTCGGAGACGCACTATTCCTGCACAGGCATTAAAAATAGATTGATGAAATAGAATTTACCATAGCGGTGAGAGGAATTCTATGGGTCAATTAGCTTAAATTGGTGTAGGTATATACACGTAGATGCATTAAAAATCATTACAGCAGAAAGAAATTCTCACCTTCCGGTCAGTTTAGGCGTCGTTTACAAGACCGTGCTGAAACGCATACTTGACGAGACCGGCTGTATTTCGAGCCCCGGTTTTTTGCAGCAGATTTCTCCGGTGAGCGTCTACCGTCCGCGGACTGATGTATAATTTCTCTGCAATCTCCTGATTGGTATGCTCTTTTACAATCATCTGGAGCACTTCCACCTCTCGCTCAGTAATGTGGATAGGGTCAGGCGATGAGGATTTGCCTTTATTTTTAACGAGATCCATCATGATGCTTTGGGTAGCCTGGTCGCTGAAATAATGTTTTCCTTCCATCACTTCGTGAATAGCGGTGGTGAGCTCATCTCTGCCGGCACTTTTCATAATGTAACCGGAGGCCCCGGCCTGTACCATCTGCCGAATGTGCGAATCGTCGCTGCTCATCGTCAGAGCCAGTACCTTTATCTCAGGGTGCTTATCCTTAACAAGTTTCGTCGTAACAATGCCGTTCATAGCGGGCATGTTAATATCCATCACGATAACGTCTACCGGTGATTTTTGTAAAAGATCAATTACCTTTTCTCCGCTTTCAGCTTCTGCAACTACATCTATACCTGCCTGTGGTTCAAGCATCAATTTAATTCCGTCTCGCACAATCTTATGGTCATCAACCAATAGCACCTTAATATTTGCCATATCACCATTTATGTCATTTTCAGTGGCACAATTACAGTAACTAATGTACCCATATTATGTTTGGAATCAATATCTAAATTACCGGACATTGCTGCAACCCGTGTCTTCATACTCTGAATTCCAAGCCCTTCGCCTTCAATTTTTTTTGTGTTAAAACCTATCCCGTTATCCTCTATAGTACAGAAAAGTTCACCATCGGATATGATAATTTGAACATTAATATTAGAGGCATCGGAATGTTTAATAGCGTTATTGATGGCTTCCTGAAGAATTCTGTAAATATTTATCTGCACATTTCCGGGAATCTCACCATCAGAATATTTTTGAAACAGGTGAAATGAAAGATCCTGCGTCGATTTTAAATCATTAATAAGCGACTGCACAGCCAGCTTAAGTCCATAGTCCTGGATCGATTTTGGCAGCAGGTTGTGAGATATGGTTCTGGTTTCTGAAATTGCATGCTGCAGCATTTGCAATCCGGTCTCAAACGATCGCTCTTCTGCCTCATCCAGGGCATCACTGTCTGAAAATACGGTGCTTAAATGCATATTTGCCGCAGACAGATACTGGCCCAGCCCGTCGTGCAGTTCATTTGCAATTCGATGCCGTTCCCGCTCTTCACCCTCCACAACAGATTTTATCGCCTGCTCCTCTGCCTTTCTCTGCTCCGTTATATCTACCGATACCACAAGCCGCTGCTGCTCATCTTTAAAGTAGATGTTCGAACCCGATAGTTCACAGAAGATAACTTTGCCTGATTTCGTCTTTTGTGGCCAAACGTTAAAATCCGATGACGGCTGTTTCAGATTCTTTTCCGCTTCTTTGCGAATAGCCTTCTGATCTTCTTCAAGAAACAGATCAAAAATGATGCGCTCCTTAAATTCTTCCTCGCTATAACCATACGCCTCTTTAGCAGCTTCGTTTACCGATAAAAACCTGAACGTATAGGGATCATAAATCCACATCGGCAGCGGACTCTGTTCGTAAAGCAGCCTGTATTGCTGTTCCGAACGCCTGAGTTCTTTTTCTGCCTCCTTCTGCAGAGTAATATCATTCATCGCACCAATTATTCGCCGGATTTCACCACTGCTGTCGCGCAGTATATACGCACGGTCAATTACGTTTGCCACAGTTCCATCTCCGCGAATAAACCGATATTCGTGTGTCCACTCTTTTTTGCCTGAATTTTCAGCAGATAACATATCCCCCAATACCTCTTCCCGGTCGTCGGGATGAATATTTTCTTTCCAAAATTTATATCCGTCCTCCGGACCTGGCCGTTCATGTTTATAGTGGGTTTGCAAACCTTCACTCCACCACACCGTCTTATCATTCGGGTTTGCATCCCAAATTGCGTCACTCACAACAGCCGTCACGTATTTAAATCTGCTCTGTTCGTAATTCAGTTTTTCCTGAATTTTTTTAATCTCAGTAATATCTTTATTTACTGCCACTGCCCCGGTAAACTCCCCTTCACCATCATACAAGGTTCGTACAGAGCTTAAGATATTGATCGGCTCCCCGTTTTTATCGTATTGAATAACTTCACCGCTCCACTCTCCTTCCGACCTAAATACTTCAAGCGTAATTTTTTGATCGTCATTCTCATATTTTGTTGTGACTATACTTTCAATCGGCTTGCCAAGAACCTCCTCTTCAGACCATCCGTAGAGTTCCGTTGCAGCGCGGTTCCAGCTGATAATTTCCATATCTTTATTTGTGGCTATTACAGCATCCGAAATGTCACTCAACAGTTTGGCCTGGTAGCTCAGAACCATTTCTGCCTTTTTTGATTCGGTTTGATTGATTATCGCACCAATAATGCGCTCCGCTTTGCCGCTGCTGTTGCGATAGATGTAGCACTGATCGAGCACATACTTGTACTCCCCGTAGTTGTCCAAAAAACGATACTCTTTGGTCCAGTGGGTTGAATCGCCCTCTATCGCTTTTGTAAGACCGGTGAGCACCTCATCTACATCGTCAGGATGAATTTTTTCTGTCCAGGATGTCTCGTTCAAGGGCACATTACTAATCTTATACCCAAATACAGTATCCATCCCTTCACTCCAGAGAATGCTTTTATTTTCCAGGTCCCAGTCCCATACTACATCGCTAACCAGGCCGGTAATAATTTTCAGTCGTTTTCGCTCATCTTCAAGCTCAGCCTCTATCTCCTTCAGGGAACTGATATCCATGCTTACGCCCCGCAAAATCCGTGCACCGCTTATTTTATCCGTTACAATATTTGCCTTCTCCCTGATTGTTCTGTAGGATCCCGATTCAGTTTTAAATCGGTAAGTCACGTCCAAATTCCCCTTCTCTTCTGCTAACTGGTACATTTGAAGGGTTTTCTCCCTGTCATCGGGATGGATTTTCTGAAAGAGCTCTTCCCGGGAAAGGGGGCCACCTGTTTTATCTGCTTCGAGTAGCGTGTATTTATTATCTCCCCAAAATACTTTTCCACTCTGCAGGTTCTTTTCCCAATAGCCGATTTCAGCAACTTTTTCAGCTATCCGAAGCTGTTCAAGCGTACGCCGTATTCGCTGCTGCTGCTCTTTTGTTCTTGTAATATCAAGCATTACGCCAATGTACCGAACCGCTTCACCATTCTCATCAACCTCTACATCTGCCTTTTCATATATCCATCTCTCACGGCTGTTTCTGCGGTTTGATACTTTATATTCCGCTTCAAATGATTTTCCATTTTTTATCGCATCCTGAAATTTCTCCGTCACATATGAATAGTCGGGATGAATCATCTGTTTTAAAATCGATGCCGTTAATTGCTCTCCGTCCGGCATCCAGAACATTTGATCGAGAATCTCAGATGTTTGTATGGTATTCTCTTTCAAGTCCAGCGTGTACGTACCTAAATTTGCCACACGCTGCGTCTCTTTTAAGAATCTCTCGCTTTCGGCAAGTTCCTCTTCCTTCTCTTTTCTGGCGGTAATATCCACATGGGTTCCCACCATCCGGGTCACTTTACCATCTACGTTCCATTCAACCGCCCTGCCTCTGTCCAGAATCCACACCCAGCCTCCATCTTTATGGCGCATTCTCACTTCACATTCATAGATATCAGATTCTCCTTCAAAATATCGCTCTACCGTTTCCCCGAATTTAACCAGATCAGCCGGGTGAACCAGTTTGTTCCAGGTTTCGATACTGATTGGCTCAAGCTCTTCGGGTCTGTAACCTACAAGCTGTGCCCAGATTTCATCAAAATAAACTTCTCCGGTTTGCGGATTCCACTCCCAAAGGCCAACATTGGCGCTGGTGGTGGCAAGCCGTAACCGTTCGCGGCTCTCTTTTATATCCTCTTCAAGCTGCTTACGCTCGCTTATGTCAATGTGAGTACCGGTAACCCTGATCACATCTCCTTTTGCATCTCTTTCCGTTACCTGCCCGCGATCCAGCATCCAAACCCAGTGCCCTTCTTTGTGCCTCATCCTTATTACGTTATCATAACTCAGTTCTTCTCCTGAGAAATGAAGGCTCAACAAGTTCTCTGTTGTTTTTATATCGTCCGGATGAGTTAACTCTTTCCATTTGCTGAATGTAAGCGGTTCGAGCTCCTTTTTCGAGTAGCCAATCATTCTGGCCCACTGTTCGTTAATGCGAATTTCACCTGACTGCGGATTAAAGTCCCACAATCCGATTCCGCCGCCTTCGACTGCTAAATTAAGCTGCTCTTCCAGCACTTTAAGGTCTGTCAGATCGATACCAACCCCAATTTTAAGCTCATCAGAAAGCTTCATATTCATCCAGCTGGTGTGCAGCACTTCACCATCACTATTGTAAATATCAAAATTTTTCCAGGTGTTATCTGCTTTTAGCATATGTTCTGTCGCAGCCTTATACCGTTCTTTATCGGGCAGCATTTTATTCATGTATTCACCCGTAAGCACCTCCTCTTTCTCGTACCCAAGCAGCTCTCCGGCAAATTCATTAAAATCTTTGATTCCTCCCTTTTCATCATGAATGTTGATCATAACCGGAAGATTATTAAATATTTTAAGAAGCGTATCTCTGTCTTTCCTGTTTTTATCTTCGAGCTTCTTCATCTCGGTGATGTCGTGCCCTATTACGACAATTGTAGAGTCTGAGAGCTTCAGCGTACTCCAAAGCTGTGTTCTCATTTCATCCGACTCTGTGCTGACTTTAAGCTCTTTCCATCCCCTGTCAGGCTCTTCCAGAAAACGTCTCGCTTCTTTCCACCGCTGCTCATCAGGAAAACAGAGGTTCAGCAAACTTTCTCTTTTTTCCTCGTCTCCCGCCCAACCAATTATTCTCTCAAATTCCTTGTTTACCTTTACCGACTCAGTTTCCGGTTCAAATACCATAATCAGTACAGGAATCTGATCGAACAGACTTTCAAATTTTTCTTTTTCAAAAGCCAGCTTTCTTCGTAAATCTTTGCCTTCTGTGATATCGGAAGTAATGCCGATGAACCGATCAACTATTCCGTCCTTCATTATGGCCTGGCCCTTGGTCCACAGCCATCTAATAGTCTCATCACTGTCTATAACCCTGTATTCCGCCTCAAATACACGTCCCGACTTCAGCGTTTTCTCCACATTTTTCTCGAAAGATGGGCGATCGTCGGGGTGTATCCTGCTCATAACCAGGTCGAGGCTCATCTCTTCCGATTCAGGATAGCCGAACAGCCGGTTGTGGTTTGATGAAGTGATGTAAAAATCCGTCTCAATAAAATACTCCCATGTTGCTGTGTTGGCCGTTTCAAGCGCCATCGTCAGACTTTTTTCTACTCTCTCTTTCTTCTCTTTTTCCGTCTTAAGTTCTTTTTCGTGCAAATTCATGAAGAAATAGAGGCCCATTGCCGTAATTACAACGTAGAACCAACCTTTCAATATCTGCAGATTAGTGAGCAGCGCTACATCATCAACATAATACTCCAAAATGGTATCGGTTGTAGCTATCCAGATAATAGCCACGGCCAGGTAGAGTAGTGTTATACGTAGTGGTGTGTATTTCATAATAACTGTATTTGCAGCTCTCAATTCATTTTACCTGACATCGATTATAAAATCATGATCGTAAATATCTCCCTTCACCGAAGGCATTTTTCGTTTTAGAAGATTCACTGCGCTAGCGCTGCAATTTAAAGAAACCCCCGTCCACTCAGCAGGAATACCTGTAAATACAAGAGGCTTCTTCCCGGATTATATAATGAGCTACCTCGGGGCAGTGCCCACGAGGTATCAACTTTAAGTCCACAACTTTTTGGTCAATATTAAATTTATTCTGGAATGTCCCCCTTCTCCCGAAGGGATCCCTGCGGGGGAAGGGGCAATGGGGGATGATTGGTAGAGTTTTGAGCCCTAAAAATTGCTTATTTACTTGAATCAACGCCAATTAGATCATCCCCCTGCTCACTCCGTTCGCTTTCCCCCTCCCCCCAAGGGATGCCCTCTGCAAAAAGTGGACTAGAATCCGTTATAAACCGCTTA
>CAZKIZ010000080.1:0-10788 GCA_964552935.1 uncultured Rhodohalobacter sp.
ATGTTGCCCGGGGAGGATTCGAACCCCCACTGACTGGACCAAAACCAGCTGTCCTGCCATTAGACGACCGGGCAATTATGCTTTTGTAAACAGACACCAAAGATAGAAAGGGATTTTTTTTCAGTCAAGAACTAATTGCTTTTTTAAACACTTCACACTGATGGCAGTTCCCCTCTCTGCAAAATCTCTTCAATTGATGCGCAAGCCCGGCTTTTCGGGTCTGTTTGTTAATTTTAAAGCCTGACTTTTTGAACGGAGCCGCCACCTCTTCCGGAACCCCGCCCCGTAAGCTGCGCCATTCTGAGTATGCGCTATTCTTTAAACCCTCAGAATGCAGGAGATCTCCAAGAAGATAGGCAGCCGGCAGGTATATCGTATGCTTCAAAATGTTCAGCATTTGCCTGCCGGGCAGATGAGCCGGATGAACGCTCCGGAGCACTGAATCCCAGGCGGATAATCCGGGGGATAGAAACTCTTTAAACGGCAGTGAATTTACGGCATAGAGAATTGCGGCTGCCTGCCTTACCCTTGTTTCGGGCCGACTCGCAGGACGCATCCCGGTATGGCTCCAGCTGTATTGACCCGGTTCAAACGCAGCACTGCTCACTCTTTTTATGAACTCTTCCTGAGAGTGATTCTCACTTAGCTGCTCTGAACGGCTAACACTGCTGAGATTTTTATGAAGCTGCACCATCACACCACGATTTACCGGGATCCCGAGCGTGTGAAATATGCCTGCAGTAAAGAGATCTGTCCACGCATCTGACACCGGAAGAGAGCCGTTGTAGTGGCTCAGTAAAAAATCCACCTTATACTCAAAGTAGTTACGGTGCGCCTTTTCAATTTGATGCTCGAAGGCGGATTGATTTATAAAGTTTACGTTTCCCCTGCACGGAAGCCCGCTCTCTTTTCTCTGTTCAAAAAGTGTGCATAGTGATTTTTGAAGATACGGCTTCAGCACCAGCAGCGGCGGCGTTGTTCCATCCGGGCGGAGAACTGACTTCCGGCCTTTTTCCGAACCCCGGCTGTAAACCACGTGCAATATCACTCTGTTATAGCGTTTGGACTCGAAGTGGTTGTGGCTGGCCCACTCCCCTGGAGTGATATGGAGCTCAGTATCACCGTGCATGTCTATACCGCCAATGCGTAATGCTGATCCGCGAAAATCCGGACCTGCACCACTGTTTAATGAACCGGTATGAATGATCTGAACGGGAAGCCCGCACTCTGTTTCCAGTGCCCGGGTATTAAACTCGAGGTGCTGCCAGATCCACTGCAGCAAAGATTCGTTATATGGATATCCGCCCCTACTCATCAAAACCAAGATGGCGGCCCACATCAATGGCGGCCAGCTCTTTATCTAAATCCGGGATTACGGGTGCAATTTCCGGGAAAGAGATGGAAGACATCCGATCACCCATCTGTTTTAACCCGGACAAGCCGTTTTTAAAGAGTTTGGATGCAGCATACCCTGCCAGCATTCCCGAGGCAAATACACTGTACATTTTGACTGATTTACTGATGGATCTGTTCATAATCGTCTCCAATTTGTCTTGTTCAAATTTACTGTAGCGGACAATTCATCCTGAAGAATATCCTGTTCGTATTGATGATATGACCGGCAATTCATCCGGCACTTCAGTTTTTCTGCGTGAGGTGTTAAAACATCCCTGCAGCAGTTCTCTAAACCGCCTGTTTCTTCACTCACCAATATAACGAATTCGTCTATTTTCTGTTTCATATCGCTTTTAAAAATAATAAATTAAGCAAATTCGCTCTGAACTTAATTTTTTTAGACACTTATGATTCTACTGGATCAGCATCACCTCGATCGCATTTTGAAACGGATGGCCTTCCAGGCTGTTGAAACTTCTGCCGGCAGAAACTTCGATCTGATCGGACTGAATGAACGGGGTTTTGCGGTAGCCTCTGTAATGGAATCATATATAGCAAAAGAGTCGTCTGTAGATGTTCATCTGAGTCAGCTTTTCGTGGACGGAACACGTGAAACCAAGAAAACCGTGCAGCACAATGATGTCCTCATTATTGCTGACGATGTTATATACAGTGCAAAAACCATGTTCAAAGCACTTAACAGCATTCCGGAACTATATGAATACAATGATGTTTTTGTAGCTGCAGTTATTGACAGGGGTCACCGCAAACTTCCGGTTGAGGCCGGGATTGTTGGCCATACTGTTCCGACAAAAATTAACGAGCATGTTGATTTTCAATTGAAAAACGGTGCACCATACCGTGTACTTTTAACTAAAAATACTACACCACAAAATGTATAAGAAAATTTCTCTGTTTCTTACCTTATTTCTCTTCACAGCAATGTATGTAAAAGCCCAGGAATCTATAGTTGTGAGTGACACCCTCTCCGGCTGGGATTATGGGTGGTCTACTGGAATTAACGGCTCTCAGGCATCTTACTCCAACTGGTCGCAGGGTGGTATAAATAACATTGCCGTCACAGGAAGCTCAACATTCAGAGCTTATTTCAGAGAAAGCCGGTTTTCGTACGGATTCCTGATCAATACAAGATACGGACAGACCAAAATTGAAGGGGAAGGAACACGTAAAACAGATGACAGGTTATCCGTCAGAAACCGGTTTCTGTACGATATTGGCAGAGAAGGCGGTGACTTTTCAGTGTACGCAAATATCAACTTCAGAACACAATTCGACCGCGGCTTCAATTTTGGAGCAGGACCGGACGGTGAAGATCTTCTCATTTCGAATTTCATGGCTCCAGCCTATTTTACTCAAAATACCGGTTTGACCTACATTCCCAATGAGCAGTTTTCTTTTGAGGCCGGCCTGGGTTTACGGCAAACGATCGTTCGTGATACGAACCTGTCTACTCAATACGGGCTTGATGAGGGGGATACCTTCAGAAATGAAGCCGGTTTAAACCTTGGGGCCAGCTATGAACAAAATGTTGCAACAAACCTTATCATGAGCTCAACGGTTGAGACATTTACAAATGTAAATAAAGCTCTTTCCAGTACCGACGTATACTTTTCGAGCGAAATTACAGGCAGAATCAACAACTTAATGAACGCATCCGTCCGGCTGGACCTGGTATACGACGACGATTTTTCAAAACAGCTGCAGGTTCGCCAGTCGCTCTCTCTCGGTGTCTCATTCATTCTGATTTAACTGCACACATTGAACAGATACGAAGCTTATTTACCGATCCTGCAGTCCTCTTTGCGTAAACTCGATGACTGGAGAACCCGCTATGGCGAGGAACAGCTTGTTGGATTTACCGAAACTCCGCAGATCATTGAGATCGTTGAGGAACTGCAGGAGCGGCTGAGGGGAAACTACCCGTTTCATCATCCGCAGTACGCCGGACAGATGCTGAAACCACCCCATCCGCTGGCTTGGATATCGTACGCTATCGCCATGACGGTAAATCCAAACAACCATGCGCTTGACGGCGGACCGCCCACATCAGAAATGGAGAAGGAGTCAGTTGCAGAACTGGCAAAAATGGTTGGATACGGCGAAACGTATCTTGGCCACCTCTCTTCCGGCGGCACCATTGCTAACCTGGAGGCTCTTTTTGTAGCGAGGGAAATTCATCCCGGCAAAGCGATAGCAGCCTCTTCACGGGCTCACTACACCCATAAACGGATGTGCCGCGTGCTGAACTGTCCGTTTATCGAAATTCCGGATAACCCCGACGGCACAGTTAACTGGGATATGGTTGAGGAGCGCCGGGACGAGATTGGCACCCTTGTCGTAACCATGGGTACGACCGGACTGGGCGAAGTAGAACCCCTTGCCGAGCTGCTTCCGGGGCTGAAAAAAGCGGGTATCCGAGTTCATGCAGATGCGGCTTACGGTGGTTTCTTTAAAACAGTCGAAGGATTCCTGGACTCCGGGGAGCACTGGAAAAAACTCCCTGAGGCCGACAGCATCGTCATTGATCCCCACAAACACGGACTGCAGCCGTACGGGTGCGGAAGCATTCTTTTTAAAGATCCCGCGGTTGGAACGTACTTCAAACACGATTCGCCCTACACCTATTTCACCTCAGATGATCTGCACCTGGGAGAAATCAGCCTGGAGTGCTCACGTGCCGGTGCTTCAGCCGCCGCTTTCTGGGCAACCACTAAACTATTTCCGCTTACTGAAGATGGGCTTGGCGTCTACCTGAAATCTACTGTGAGAGCCGCCCGAAGTCTTTACAAGCTGTTGACCAAGTCTGAGCGGTTCGAATGCCTGAATAAACCGGAGCTCGATATTGTAGGTTATTTTCCGGTACCGAACCGAAAGACGGTGACCGGAGTAACGGAGCTCAGCAAAAAACTTTTCAAAGCCGGAACGGAGGCCGCTCCGAAAGAGGGGTTTCATCTCAGTCTGTACACGTTGAGCGCCAGCGCTTTCAGGGTTCATTTCCCGGAATACGAGGCGGATTCTGAAACCGTTACCCTGCTCCGAAGTGTACTGATGAAGCCCGAGCATGAACCGTTCATCAATAAGCTTTCCACCCGGCTGCACACTCTGCTTGACTCCTGTAAGGAATGAACTGCTGTCTTTTCCAGTGTTAAGTCAATTGTTAAGTATCAGTCGAAACCTGTCAGCACCCACTGGATCTGACAGCGTTGGATTTTGTGGAAAAAATGCTTTGTATAGACTTTTTCTCAAAGTTTTCGACGCTGACAGAAACCCGCCCAGAATGATTCGGGACCGGAAAAACACCGGGTGCGCGGGAATGCTGTCAGGTCTACCCCATTAATTTTAGCTTGACACAATTTCTGATATATATTTCCAGTTCAAAATTGCCTTGCCAGAACGGCGGTCTCTTTAAACTCCCTCTTCGCTCCCGTGGCGCTGTTGTACGCCTCTATGTGCACAATGTAAATCCCGATACGGCCTGTCACACCGCTATCCATTCTGCCGTCCCACGTAAGAGTGCCGTCGAAGCCGGCGTGATGTGAGTCGGCCAGGTTTCGGACCAGCCGGCCATAGCGGTCAAAAATTCGAACCCTCAGCATAAAACCGGGCTCATCAAAACGGTAGTTTATGAAAAGATGGTCCTCGTGGCCATCGCCGTCCGGTGAAAAAGGGTTCGGTTCAAGTGAAATCGTATTCTCAGCAGACACTCCGGAGGGCACCTGGAATAGTGAGTTTGTCTCCCCCGGCGAGCCCCCGATTGCCGTAGCATTTGAACCCCAGTTATCGGTATCATTTGTCTCACCGTGCGGATTGATGCGCTCCAGGGAAATTCCTTTCGTATCGATCAGGTTTGGATTGTGCCATTCCGGGCGGTAATCAATCCAGTCAATCGTTCGGCCAGTGCTGTCGGCCAGGTAGACTTCCCGGCCCGCCGTGGGAAGACTCAGCGTTGACCGATCGAACTGAAGCGTATGTTCGGCATGCTCTGCACTCAACCCAAAAAACCGGGCGTTTCCACTCTCCTCAAACACTTCTGCGCCATCATCCGCCTGCAGAATGGCGTACCCTCCAGCGGAAATCCACTTCGAAACGGTTGATCCGGGGATCATTTCGCGCACGCTGCCGTTTTCATCCGGCCGGTCGTGTATATAAATGCCTTCAAGCGAAATAGCGTATTTCTGCCTGTTTACTATCTCCAGGTACTCCGTCTGATTTGGCAGTCCATCAAAATCATCCCGGATCGGATCGAACATTACTTCGTTGAACACCAGGTCGTGTGGCTCTGCACTGCGCGCTACAGGCCGGCTCATCGCTTCTGAACGATTGCCCTGGTAATCCATCACTCCGTCCGCTTCCAGAACCAGGTCGCGATTACCGGGCAGCTCCGGTGCTTCAAAATAGAGTTCAGATCCCTTCCCGTCCCCCTTTTCTTCGGGATTCACACTCAACCCGTTGAGTGTGAACGTTGATTCCGAACTGCGTTTAACAAATTCACTAAATCGGGCGACGACTTTTCCTGTTTCGGGCAGATGTCCCGCAAAGAGCAGCCGCGGCGGAGTTCTGTCCGGCTCGAACAGGCTGTTTTGAATGAGCGGGGTTGAACCGGTCTCCGCAACACTTTCGGCCCAGTTAGCGGGATCAATTGAGATTGCATCCGGATCTCTTCTCTCCAGGGAAATCCCCGGGGAGTTGCCGCCCCACTCCGGCAGGTAGTAGAGACTATCGATCACAGTGCCATCACCATCACGCAAAATTACCGCATCACCCGTATTTCTGAGCGACTGAAAACCCGGGAGGTAGATCTTCCTCTCATCAGATGCACCAAATTCCTGCCGGTCTGTAAACACAATGAAATCCTGCTCCCGGATGACAACACTTTCACCTATCACTGCGCCTCCCCGATCCGTCTCCAGGCGCCAGCCGGCCAGGCTAAATATGCCATCTGTATTATTGTAGAGCTCAACAAACTCAGGCTCGCTGCCGGATTCCCTGCGATACAGAATTTCGTTAATCACGACATCGCCTGGTCGTGCTTCATCAAACCGGAAGGTGGTAATTTCAAAACCATCCGGCATTCTCCACCCCTCCTCACTTTCCAGGTTTAAAAAAGTCAGCGTTACCGGCCCTGAGGGAAGTGCACTGCTAAATTGCAGTTCAATCTCTCCCCCTGACGGCTGCAGTACATTTGACGGATGCAGAGATTTATTCACCAGGAAATTCCCGGGGGCCAGTGAAGCTTCACTCAGTCTAAGACTAAGCTGAACCCGGATTGCATTACGGCTCATAACCTCCGATTCAATGATATAGAATGGATTTTGAAACGAAAAATCAGCGGTTGATCCTTCCTCTATCAAATCGCCAAAAACATTTCGAATGTTTCGGACCGATACAGAGTACTCTCCATCTTCAATCAGATCGGGAAAGGAGTATATCACAGTCAACCCGTCATCATCGGTATCCATCCCAACCGGTTCAGGCAGGTTTACGAATTCAGCGCTGTTGAGAGCAGCTGATTCAGAATCGATGGGATAGTTGAAACGCAGCGCTACCTGATGTGAATTCACAACCTCCGCTCCCGTAAGCCTGAACGGTTCAGAGCTTGTGATGAAAATGTCATCAAAAAAGAAACCGGATGTGTTGCCGGATGAATAGCGCAATAACAGGCCAAAATAATCAGATGAGATGTGTGTTGAATCGATCACGGGATCGCCCTGAATGGCGGGTTCGCTGCTGTATCCTTCACTCATTAGGAGTATCCACTCGCCCTCACTGCTTCGGGTGACATGAACTCTGTAGCCTGAACCTTCACTCAGTTCAATGTCCGACTCTGCCAGCACGGTTTGATTGCCGCCATCGAACCGAACCAGTTTCAGCTTTCGTGGTGATTCATTGTCGCCAGTGCGAACTGCATAGCCATTCACGCTGCTTCCGTCGAGATAATTCAGGTCTGATCGGTCCGCCATCAGGAAGATGAATGCACGATTCAGGTTCGATGGATTGAACTCCTGCCTGAAGTAAAATTCCCAGCTCCCGGTAACGGTATTACTGCGCGTGGCTATTTGAGTTCGGCTTGGATCGGGTTGGGCATCCAGCTGCAGCAGAACATTTCCGTTTTCTGTGGCAAACGAAAAGTCTGACAGATCGCCCGTCCAGGCGGGGTTGGTCGTTAAGTCGCGATCTTCAAATCTCTCTTCGAGCACCGTAACCTGCGCAATAAGCTTGCCGGAAAGCAGCAAGAGTACCGAAGCAAACAAAAACAGTATATAGAAAGCTCTCTTCATCTCTTCTCTCCAATTTTCTGATAGAAAAAATAAAAGCCGGAGGATCAACCCCGGCTTTTTAGAAGGACATTTCAGAAAGTGTTGCTCTGTCACTCTCCAAAACTCTCTACGTGTATTGTGTTCTCTGAATGTATGGTCCAAAAAACACGAAACACTTACAGTTTTGGAAAGATTTTATTTCCTGCGTTTGAAGCGCTTAAAGAGCGAAAAACGGACAGGATCAGAACTTTTAAAAAATATCTGCCTTACAATTAAGAATAATTGTGCGCGTCAGGCGCCCCGCAAATTACAGGTACTCTTTTCGAACCAGCAGTTCGGCGTTCAGAATCGCACCGCCGGCAGCACCGCGGACGGTGTTATGAGCCATTGCTACATAGGTGAGATCCAGCACGTTCGAGGTTCGCATCCGGCCAACGGACGTTCTCATACCGCGTTCGGCATCAGCGTGCATTCTCGGCTGCGGGTAGCGCTCATCATCGTGATAAAAAATCGGGTAGTCGGGAGCCGACGGCAGATCAAGATCGGCAATCGGGCTTTTCCAGCTTCGATACAGCTCTTTCACCTCTTCAGCCGAACCGGGCTTTTTCTCCAGACCAACTGTAACGGCCAGCATGTGTCCGTTGATCACAGGCACCCGGGTAGCGGTTGCCTGAACCGGGAAATTTGCGTGGGTAAGTTTTCCATCTTTCAGATCACCCAGCAGCTTCAGCGGCTCTGCATGGATTTTTGGCTCCTCATCGGAGATCAGAGGAATCACGTTACCCATAATATCGAGGCTGGGAACGCCGGGATACCCCGCACCTGAAACAGCCTGCATTGATGTGAGAATCACGCTTTTGACGCCATACTCATCGAACAGAGGCTTCAGCGAGGTGGTGAGCGGAACGGCCACGCAGTTTGGGTTGGTGATAATCCAGCCGGATCCATCTTTCGTAAAGGTCTGCGACTTAATCAGTTCAACATGATCCGGATTCACTTCCGGAATCAGCAGCGGCACTGTGGGATCTGTTCTGAAATTCTTGGCGTTGCTGATAACCGGAATGCCGG
Source organism: uncultured Rhodohalobacter sp. (assembly GCA_964552935.1). Lineage (GTDB taxonomy): Bacteria > Bacteroidota > Rhodothermia > Balneolales > Balneolaceae > SW132. The sequence continues at coordinate 8,742 of CAZKIZ010000080.1, forward strand.
CTTCTGCAAATGCGCGCTCAACACTGCCCGCTACCGATGAATCGAGCCCCGAAAATACAAAATCGATATCTGAAAACTGATCCGGCTCACACTCCTTCACCACAAGTTCCGAAACGGAGTCCGGCATCGCAATCGATTCGATCCAGTTGGCGGCTTCGCGATACGGCTTCCCGGCAGATCGGCTGGAAGCTCCCAGGGCAGATATTGTGAACCACGGGTGATCTTGTAACAGCCGGATAAATTTTTGTCCCACGGCGCCGGTAGCGCCGAGAATTCCTACACGATAGTCTGGCATTGTATTACTGTCTTATTTGAATTTAAAAATCAATCAACCCTCATACACTGGTTTTAAACCGGGGTTGATTTTGCAAAGATGCTGTTTTAGTACTTTAGTTCAGCAAAAGCTATAAAAATAGGAAATCATTCAGACAATCGATTCATCAAAGGAGAGATTTTTGCTATCTTTGCAGGCTAATCAAGAAAACAAACCGAAATTCTGATTCAAAACCGCACGATGTCCGAAAAAAATTTAGACAGCCTCGACAAAATCGTTTCACTATCGAAATCTAAAGGGTTTATCTACCCCTCATCTGATATTTACGGCGGCCTGGCAGCGGTTTATGATTACGGACCACTTGGCGCTGAGCTGAAAAAGAATATCCGCGATTTGTGGTGGAACTCCATGACCCGAAAACACGCCAATATTGTTGGGCTTGATGCGGCCATCTTTATGCACCCGAAAACATGGGAGGCGAGCGGCCACGTGGAAGGGTTTAACGATCCGATGATCGACGATAAGCAGTCGAAAAAACGGTATCGGGCTGATATGCTCATTGAACAGCATATTTTAAAACTGCGCGATAAAGGAAAAGAAGATAAAGCTGATGATCTGCAGAAGCAGCTCGACACCACCGGTACCCGCAAGGGACTGTGTGAAGATCTCTACGATATTATTATGGAAGAGGAGATTCGCGCGCCGGAATCGGGCGCGTTCGACTGGACCGATGTGCGTCAGTTCAACCTGATGTTTAAGACCCATTACGGCGCCACATCATCCGGCGATGACGACGCCATCTACCTGAGACCCGAAACCGCCCAGGGAATTTTCGTGAACTACAAAAATGTGATGGACACCGCCCGGGCACAGGTTCCGTTTGGTATTGCACAGATTGGAAAGGCGTTTCGTAATGAAGTGGTAGCCCGGCAGTTTGTGTTCCGCATGCGTGAGTTTGAGCAGATGGAGATGCAATATTTTGTGAAGCCGGGTGAAGATGAAGAGAATTACGGCGAGTGGCTTGAAAAACGGATGCAGTGGCACAAAGATATCGGGATCCGCTCTGAGAATCTCAGGGCCGTGGACCATCCCGAAGATAAGCTTGCTCACTACGCACGCGCGGCGGCCGACATCCAGTACCACTACCCGATTGGCTGGCAGGAGGTGGAGGGAATCCACAACCGAACCGATTTTGACCTGTCGCGCCACCAGGAGTATTCCGGCAAAAAGATGGAGTACTACGACCAGAAAGAGCAGGAGCGATACATTCCATACGTGATCGAGACATCCGTAGGGCTCGACAGAACGTTCCTGATGGTGCTTTGCGACGCCTACCGCGAAGAAGAGGTAGACGGAGATACCCGCATTGTTCTGAAACTCCATCCCAAACTCGCACCAACCAAAGTTGGAATTTTCCCGCTGGTGAAAAAGCCGGGGCTTCAGGAGCTGGCTCACAAAATTGAGCAAAATCTGAATGAGCAGTTCATGGTGCGGTACGATGAGTCAGGATCCATCGGCAAACGATACCGTCGCCAGGATGAAGCGGGTACTCCATTTTGCGTAACCGTAGATTTTGAAGGGCTTGAAGATGACACCGTCACCATTCGCTACCGCGACGATATGGAGCAGGAGCGGGTGAAAGTCAATCAGCTCGAATCGGTGATCCGAAAACGAATGGAGAGCTGGAAACCTGAGTAGGGGGTTCAGAGAACAGATCCCCGGCTGACGAGTGGATATGCATAACATCACAGGCCTGACCCGGAATACTCTTCT
>CAZKIZ010000081.1:0-10765 GCA_964552935.1 uncultured Rhodohalobacter sp.
CTGACGGCACTTGCTACGGATGGATCCGCTTCGCGCGCTTTGTCAAGATAGTCCATTACCAGCCAGTATACGCGCCGGTCATCCCTGTCCATAGCTCGGTTACTTGTGCAGCGCGAGATTGTTGATGCATAGATGGATGCAATTCGTAAAAAGGGCTCTCCCCAGTTGGGATCGAGTGTGGTTGCCTGTCTTGCAAATTGCCGGGCTGACTGAAAATTGTTCATGTTCTGGTAGTTCTCAGCAATTTCAAGCGTAATATTACGCTTTGAAATATTATCGGGTGCTTTATCGAGCGCTTCCTTCAGGTATCGGCCTGCAAGCTCATACTGAGCATCGGCTTTCGCGTAATCAGCAAGTTTTCTTGTATTCGCAAAACTTGGATTGACGTTGTACAGGCGTTCGGCTGTATTGATAGCTTTTTCACGCATGCCCTGTGCCTCATAGATAGACGCGAGCTCATTTAAAATTTGTTCACTGTCTGGGGAATCTGCAAGCTGCCCTTCGAGGAACTCAATTCTCTCTTCAGGATCGGAAAAGATCTCATTCCGGGCTTCGCTGATCGCTTCCTGGACATCCTGCCCGCCAATGGGTTCAATGATGTCAATCATATTAAGTGCGCGCTCACGATCTCCGCTGCTCACATAATTGCTTAGCAGGAGACGTACATAATACCCGTCGGATGCTTCTGTAATTCGACCCGGGTTTTCTTCAAAAAGCTCCTGGTAAATTTCTCGTGCGCGGTCCATACCTCCGTCAATATTGCTTGAATGGCGCTGGTAGAACTGGCCTTTATTGAATTTCCATTCAAACTTATCAATCTCTTCATCTGAGAATGTTTCCAATGCATCCTTAAATACGAAAAGGGCAGAATCGAGGTAAGCCTCTCTGAGTGAGGGATCAGTCTGATTGTTGGCCTTTTCCGTATAAATTCTTCTCATACGGTTATACTGAGTGGGCAGGCTGAATCTTCCGAACCCTTCAATGGTTCTCGGCTTCTTTTCCATCATCCATCTTCCAAACTGCAGAGCCATGTCGTAATCGCCCTGGGTGTAGTTATCATAAAAGATAGAGTATGCTGCGATTTCACTCATTCCGTAAGGGGGCTCGCTTTGTGCTTGAGCCACTGATGAGAAACCTGCCACAAAAAGTAAAATTGCGATGTATCTTTTCATTGGTCTGTTGTCTTAGTTCTGATCCGTATGCAGGATATTAAGTTTATTGGAAACGTTGTCTGAGGAACATAAATTCTGCAAGATTTAATGAGAGTTTAAATCCCCATATATTTTCTTTAACTAAATTTTCAGATTCTGTTCCCCGAATACCGTAATTAAAACTTAAATCTATGGACGAACGATTTCTCTGTGAGGGTATCGTCAATCCCGCATGAAACATTACGGTTTCTATATCTTGATCTGAAATTGTTAAAAAGCCATTATCGTAGGTTGCACCAACACTGTATCGAAAATTAGAGAAGAACCCGCTCGCTTGCTGGTCCATGAAAGGCTGGTACTGATAGCCAACGCCAACCTTTGTTCTGTCTTTAAAATACCCTTGTTCAGTTAAATTATAACTGAATTCTGCGTCGTCCCAGTTTTGATACAGGTATTCAGCAGCAAAGCTATGATAAGGATTTAAATAATACGTAAGCCCGGTGTTAATTTCCAATGGTAACTTTACAGATCCGTCACGGGTGCCTGACTCCTCATTCAGTTCAACGCGCCGCGGCACATCATTTACCGTTCGGAATGTCTCGATAGATCGTTCTGCTGAAATACTGATCGGTAAATTTACCGTTGCAGCCAGGTGAAGGCGGTCCCGATCGCCTATGAGCTGACTAAAGCGCGAAGCAATACCGAAACGGTTTCCAAAGCCGGCACCCGTAATCTCTTCATCGATAACGCTTGGCTGATTAGCCCGCTGAAACTGCTGTTGAGAAAATGAAGTTGATATTTCATTGTTGATTGAGAGCAAATGAGCTGAAGCGGCATATCCAATTTCGATATTGCTTGTAAGACGGTATCCGAGACCAAACTCAAAGCGGTTTATTCCGCCGGAGCCTATAGAGTTGGATGCAAAATCAATGGGTTCATCATCACCCGTAAGCTGAAAACTTCCCTGCTGAATTCGGGCAAAATCAGATCGCGTTGTCGGGTTAAATGAGATGGATGCACCAAGCTGATTTCTTAGCAGCGGAAACACAAACTGGAACTGCTCAAATGCAAACTGGGAGTTTCGTGCAGAAGAAAAGCTGTCAGATGCCTCAAAGTTGGTCATTGCAACCGTGAGCTGAGCCTGAGTAAGTTCAACACTTCCCCAGTGAGCCGGGTTAGAGAGGCTTGCAGTAAATGGGTTAAACGTAGATACTCCCGACAAACCCATTCCATTAGCATGGGGTGAATTTTGATTGGCGGGCACCCCGAAACCGATTCCGGAGTAAACTGAACCGGATCGCGATTTATCAGGTTCAATTACCTGCGACATCACCAGCAGAGGGGTCAGAAACAAAAATGAGAATAGTGCAAAAACTTTTGAGTACATATCAGTTTTCGGGATTGATAGTGGTGATAATTAGGCGTGGCCGCTGATTTTCAGGGGCATCTGTGCCCAAAAGAGTAGTTGAATAAAACAGGCCGTTATTACTCTGATTTGTGAAATAGAGTGGCGTTAACTCAAGATCTCCAAACATTGAATCAATAAAATAGTTGGTTACATTGAGTTTAAACTGCTGCTGTTCTTCATTCAGCGACGCGAAATTTGATGGTGACCGTGCAAAGAGTTCCGACGAGAGATCCAGGGGTTCTGAGCGGAAAAAGTGATAGCGTATCAGGTCGGTGCGGGGCCTTGTGAACCCGGGGGGTGCTGTGTTCAACGGAGTTGGATCTACATCAAAAACAATTTGCGCATTCACTATTTCTTTGCCGCGAAATTCTTCGGGATCCATTCCAAGATTAATTTTAAGGATGTTTTCCATTGTACTGTGAAGCACAATATTGCCATCACTATCTGGAACATCCGTTCGCTCCATGGATGTGCCGAAATCCAGCAGGGGAACATCGGCAATCAGTGAATCCTGATCGTTGTGCATCAGGAATCTTGTAATTCTTGTGCCGGCTGTGTCGCTTGAGGCAGGCTGATGCCTCATAAAATCAATCTTTCGGTTTTGGTTTGCGGGAACTACCGCAAGGCCGGGGAATTCGAACCTGTACAGAGAATCCCGGTCAGCAGCTTCACTGTTGAATCGTTCTCTGTATCTGTCAACCCAGCTATCATCAATAGCCACTTCAACAGAGTTTTCGTCCGTTACCTGGAAAGAGCCAAGGCGTTGAGAAGCATCAAATGAAACCGGGTCATTATAGGTGATCTGCTGGCCTCTCCACCTCTCATTAATCTCATAAATTTCATACTCTGAAACACTACTCTCTTCACCGTACTTGAGAGGGTTAAACTCAATCTTAAGTTTAAGAGTATAGTTTTGCTGCATCTCATCAACACCCTCCGGATTAATCGTCGGTTTCAAAAGAGATGAGGCATTTATTGTTCCGTAAGACGGATCGTTTACAATACCTATTGCACTGCTGCCCAGTCTCCCTGAAAAGCTATTTCCATCCACAACCTCAATGTTGTTGATACTGTAGGTGTTGGTTTCGATCCGTTCCCCGCCGGGGTTCAGTCCTTCACCCACCACTCCTTCATTGTCACATCCTGAGATTGATAGAAAGGCGATAAGAACCATAAAGGCAGAGATCAATGATCTTCTGCCTTTAATAGCCGATGAAATTAAGTTTCGGTAAGTGTTTGGCTCTGAATAATTAATCCTCGTCTCCGGCGATTGACCGGTAGTATTCTGCGAATTTATCTGATACATCTTCGGGCGAGCCCTGAATTTTTGTTGGGTTAATATTTAATTCTTTAAACAGATCGTCGAATTGATCTTTTAGATGGTTACCTGTAACGACATGATCACTGTGCTTTACACCCAGTTTCAAGAGGTCCACTTTGCCATTGTCGGTCAGGCTGTCAATGTCTACGCTGTCGGGAAGCCCAAGCAGCTTAAGAATATTGTTGTTGTCGAAGTGGCCTTTATTTTCCGGGTGGTGTAAGTTGTATACGACACTCGTGTTTTTAAAGATTTTCTCGTCTTTGTACTTCGTTTTTACAAGCAACGGAATCAGTCCGGCCGGCCAGTCGTGGCAGTGAATGATATCCGGTTCCCATCCGAGACTAATAACAGTTTCAAGCACACCTTTATTGTAGAAGGCCAGCCTCTCATCGTTATCCTCATAAAAATCACCTGTTTTGGGATGGTCAAACATCGCCTTACGCTTGAAATACTTGTCGTTATCGAGGAAATAGACCTGAAGTTTGGCGTTGGGAATGCTGGCTACTTTAATCTTCATGGTATCAATTTCGCCACCCACTTCCACTTCAATTCCTGAAAGCCGAATCACCTCGTGCAGACGATTTCTGCGATCGTTAATGGAGCCGAATTTTGGCAGTAAAATTCGAATTTCGAACCCTTTGTCCTGCAAAGACGCCGGCAGGAACCTCAGCAGGTCTGCTGTATAGGTCATTCGTGCAAATGGTGCTATTTCAGTAGCTGCGTATAATATTTTCATAGTCAAGTGATTCGGTTGTTAATAATTCTCCTGAGAACGGTTAGATGGATCACTCTCAAGTATATTTTGATTGGGATCATTTTGCAGTGAATAAAAGTCAGTCAAAGTGTCGCTGCGCAGCCCGAGGCGAAGTGTTTCAACAGGGATAACCTCATCAGGCTTAATGTTTCCAAGATTTACGTTGGAGCCATATTTCTTAATGAACCAGATCTGCTGGTCTTTTTTCGGGGCTTCAAAAATCAGCGACTCATGCGGTATTTGATCTGTGACCTCCTCTATCAGACCTGAGCGTATTTCGCCGTTTGGCCGGAAAATCCCAACGTTTCCGCTTTCCCTTGCTTCACAAATTACTTTCCACGCACCGGCTTCGAGCTCATTTGTGATCATATTCACCCATTTATAGGGTGGGATGATGTCGTTAGGATTTTTACTTCCAACTTCTGAAAGTACTTTAAAATCTTTGGTCAGATCATGAATGATTCCCAGCTTTTTATGCTCCGACAGGCGGATTGTGCCGTTAGATACCTCAATCAGCTCAATCTCGTTCAGGCGCAAAAACTCAAGGTAATTTTCCAGCTCATCCCTGATGAGGTACGCCTCGAACAGTGTGCCGCCGAAGTAGACGGGGATATCGTATTCGCGATAGACGCTGATTTTCTCTTTAAGATGACCTGTAACATATGAAGTACCCCACCCCAGTTTTACAATATCGACGTGTTGAGATGCGACACTACAAAAATCTTCAGCCTGGCGGACGCTGAATCCGGAATCTAAAGCCATTGTAATTCCGGTGTTACGGGGTTTTCCGGTTCGCTTCGGAAGATTGCTAAGGTGAAAGGGCATTCAGCTTATTATAATTTTTAAAATAATCTACTAAGATACAAAACCATGCTTTTGAATAAAAGCACCGATCACGGGATGGATAATTCAACTATTCCGGTGATCGGTTAGAGAGTTGAACCAGGTTCCTGATCCGTTCCGAATCTACATTATCGAGCATTTCGGGGGTGTAGCGCCACATCCAGTTGCCGCCCACGGTACCGGGTGTGTTCATCCTGTGGGGTGATCCAAGGTTCATAAAATCCTGTAGGGGAAAAATTGCCTGGTCAGCTACCGAGAGCATTCCCAGCCTGATGAGTTCCCATTGAACTTCCGATCCGTCGCTTCGTGTGTACTCCCTCACACGGTGTTTTTCCACCTCAGGTGCCTGCTCATACCAGCCGATCGTAGTATCGTTATCGTGTGTTCCCGTATAAGTGACACAGTTCTGTGGATAGTTGTGTGGCAAGAAGCTGTTTGAAGATCCGCCATCAAAGGCAAACTGCAATATTTTCATCCCGGGAAAATCGAACATGTCGCGCAGCTCTTCTACCGTGGGCGTCATCACGCCAAGATCTTCAGCGATGATTGGTAAATCCCCCAGTTTCTTCTTGATAGTTTTGAACAGTTCGATGCCGGGCGCTTTTACCCATTGGCCCTTAATGGCTGTTTTTTCTTTAGCGGATACTTCCCAGTACTCATCAAAACCGCGAAAATGGTCTACACGTATTGCATCGTAGAGCTCAAACATCTGCTTAAAACGCTCAATCCACCAGGAGAAATTGTCTTTTTTTAGCGTATCCCACTTGTAGAGCGGGTTGCCCCAGAGCTGACCGGTTTCACTGAAGTAGTCTGGCGGTACGCCCGCAACGAGTTTACGGTTTCCCTGCTTATCTACCTCAAAATATTCAGGATGGCTCCATACGTCAGAGCTGTTATGGTCTACAAATATCGGAATATCGCCAACCACCCGGATGCCTTTTTCATTAGCATACGACTTCAACGAATGCCACTGTTCAAAAAACTCAAACTGAAGCCAGGTATGGAGTTCAATCTCTTCGGCATACTCTTTCTTGGCTTTTTTCAGGGCTGATGGTTTTCGCTGAGCCAGGTCTCTGTTCCAGTTGTTCCATGGAGTACGATTATTGGAAATAGAGCAGGCCATGAAAATGGTGTAATCCTCAAGCCAGTAGGCGTTATTTTTTTTAAACGCTTCCATCTTCTTTTTGTCCGCTCCGGAAATATTTTCACGGAATCGCCCAAACGCTTTTTTCAGCAGAACGTCTTTGTTGGCATAAGAAGATTCATAATCGGTTGTATCGGAAACCGGGAGTTCAGCACCGGAGAGCTCTTTGGGAGTGAGCAGCTCTTTCTCTCCGAGCAGATCGAGGCTGATAAGGTATGAGTTGCCGGCAAAAGCTGAGTAGCTTGCATAGGGAGAATTCCCATACCCCGTTGGCCCGAGCGGCAAAACCTGCCATATTGTTTGGCTTGTTGACTCTAAAAAATCGATGAATTTGTACGCTTCCCGGCCAAGGTCGCCCATACCGTATTTTGAAGGAAAAGAGGTAGGGTGGACCAGCGTGCCGCTTGATCGTGGAAATCTCATGTATGTACGTAGTTTTATTCTGGTTTTAATATGATGCCTGCGAGCGGAGGTACCTGGATAGAGACATGTGCAGGCTGACTGTGCCAGGCACCTTCCTCAGCTTTGATAATTCCAGGGCCTGTATTGCTTCCTCCGTAGTATTCCGAGTCGCTGTTGAAAAGTACAGAATAATTTCCGGGTTTAGGTACACCAAATTTATAAGAATTGTGTACGGATGGGGTAAAGTTTAAAATAAAAACCAGAAAATCATCATGACCTCTGCCTCTCCTTATAAATGAAAGAAGGCTGTTGTCGGCATCACTAATGTCAATCCACTGGAATCCTTCCCAGTTAAAATCGATCTCGTGCATCGCTTTTTCAGATTTATATAAACCGTTCAGATCTTTCATCAGGTTCTGTACTCCCTGGTGATTCTCCCACTGTAACAGGTGCCAGTCAATCGATTTAGCTTCGGACCATTCACTCCACTGGGCAAATTCACTCCCCATAAAGAGAAGTTTTTTGCCGGGATGGCCGTACATGTAGGTATAGAGCAAACGTAAATTAGCAAACTTCTGCCAGTCGTCGCCGGGCATTTTACTAATCAGTGACTGTTTCATGTGGACCACTTCATCGTGAGACAAGGGCAGCATAAACTGCTCCGTAAATGCATAGATCATTGAAAATGAGAGCTGATCCTGATGATAGCGCCTGTAGATGGGGTCTTTCTCAAAATAGTCGAGCGTATCGTTCATCCAGCCCATGTTCCATTTCAGATCGAACCCAAGTCCGCCTGAGGATGTGGGGCGCGATACACCCTGCCACGAAGTAGACTCCTCGGCCATGGTGAGAACGCCGGGGTGATATTCGTGAACGAGATCGTTAAATCGCCGCAGAAAGTGAATCGCCTCGAGGTTTTCTCGTCCGCCATACTGGTTTGGAATCCATTCCCCCTCGTCGCGGGAGTAATCGAGGTAGAGCATAGACGCCACGGCATCAACCCGCAGGCCGTCAATGTGAAACTCTTCGAGCCAGTAGATGGCGTTTGATATCAAAAAGTTGAGAACTTCAGTACGGCCGAAATTGAAAATATTTGTGCCCCAGTCTTTATGCTCGCCAATACGCGGATCTTCGTGCTCGTAGAGCGCTGTTCCGTCGAAACGGCGCAGACCGTGATCGTCTTTAGTAAAGTGGGCCGGAACCCAGTCAATTATTACGCCAATACCGGCGTTGTGGCACGCATCAACAAAATGCCGCAGATCGTCGGGCTTGCCGAAGCGGCTCGTGGGCGAAAAATATCCTGTAGTCTGGTATCCCCAGGAGGGATCATACGGATATTCTGCGATAGGCATCAGTTCAACATGCGTAAACCCCATCTCCAGAACATATGGTACAAGATCATCGGCCAGCTCCCGGTAGGATAAATAGCCCGGATCTCTGTCAACATGCCGTTTCCATGAACCGGCATGTATTTCGTAAATGGAAATGGGCTGATCATCAGCCTGAGTTTCAGTTCGGCTCTCAAGCCAGTTGGAATCCTTCCAGGTGTATTCGCTTTCATACACGATGGAGCCGGTACCGGGACGGAGCTCAGAAAAGAACGCATACGGATCCGATTTTTTTGTGGGAACGTCACTGCCTGCACCCTTGATCTCGTATTTATACAGATCTCCTTTCGTTACGTGTGGAATAAAAATTTCCCAAATTCCCTGCGCCGGATGTTTCCTCATGCAGTGTACCCGGCCATCCCAGCCGTTGAACCCACCAATAACGCTTACCCGTTCCGCATTTGGTGCAACAACAACAAAATGTGTACCGTCAACACCATCAACGCTCTTTAGGTGAGCGCCCATCCATTTGTAGGCGTGATGGTGGTTGCCTTCGCCCCAAAGCTGCAGATCGAACTCGGAAATGAGCGAGCCGAACCGGTATGCGTCATCAAGAGTGTATGTGTCTCCATCGCTGCCCGTAATCTTCAATTTGTAATCACATCGCGTTTTTCTGCGCGGAAAGACAAACTCAAAAAGATCGGTACCCTCAATTCTTGGAATGGGAGTAGGCGTTTTTCTTGATGGGATGACCATCTCAACTGATTCTGCATCGGGTCGAAATGTTCTGAATACCAGTTTTTCTTCGTTTTCTATCTCCGTGGTGTGAAATCCAAGTACTGAAAATATGTTGCCATGTGAGCCGTTGGATATGGCTTGAATTTCTTCGATTTTAAGTGTCGGCTGTTTCAAATCAGTGGGATTATGTTAAAAAACGTTTTTTGCACTCTATAATAATATAGCAGATAATAAGCTCCTCTTAAAAAAGGAACTTAAAGCTTTGGATAAATACAAGTAATAAGAGAATGAATGTAGTTCGTTTTATATCAAGCCGCTACCTGTTTTCCCGAAAACATGTTTCACTGATCTCCATACTGACCGGAATCAGCATAGCCGGGATCACAATTGGTACGGCTCTGCTGATTGTAATCCTGTCAGTTTTTAACGGTTTTTTCGATGTTATTCGCGGTTTTCTGCTCTCATTCGATCCCGATATTCGGATCGAAATGGCTGATGCACGTGTGATGGATCAGTACCCGGAGGCGATGGAGCTGGTGAGTAACCACCCGGATGTTTTAGAGCTTACCCCGTATATAGAGGGGAAAGTGATGCTTGCTTTCGAAGGCGGCAGGAACGAAGTTGTGGTGGCCAGGGGGGTTGAGCGCGGTGGATATATCAGGTTAAATGAGCTCGAAAACAGTGTGAACAGGGGAGTGTTTGATCTGTCTGTTCAAGATAACCGGCCGGGACTTGTGATTAGTGAAGCTCTGAGTAATCGCTTCGGAATCGATACGGGAGATGAAGCCGCGCTGCTCAGTACAACAGGCATGCGCCGTGCTCTTACTCAATTTGCGGCCCCGCGCGCCAGCCGGTTCCAGGTGAGGGGGAGCTACAGCATTCAGCAAATACTGGATGGGGATGTTGTTTATATAGATCTGCTGGCTGCACAGCGCCTGTTTAATATGCAAAATCAGGTAACAGGTTACGATCTCAAGTTAACTGATACGGATGAGGCCTCCCGGGTGAAGCGGGAACTGGAGGAGATTCTGGGACCCGAATACGCAGTTTCGAGCTGGTACGATCTCCAAAAGCCGCTTTATGATGTGATGATGGTAGAAAAATGGGGCTCTTATGTCATCCTGATGATTATCATTTTTGTGGCGGCCCTAAACATTGTGGGGTCATTGACCATGATTGTTCTCCAAAAAAGAAAGGATATCGGAATATTGGTCTCGATGGGAATGCCCAAGAAAAAAATCAGACAGATTTTCAGGGCACAGGGCTTACAAATTGGTTTGATCGGGTGCGGCATTGGAGGTGTGTCGGGTATTTTGATTGCCCTTGCCCAGCAGCATTTTGGCCTGGTTCAGCTCTCATCGGCATTCATCATCAGCGCTTACCCTATCTCTATTAATCCGTGGGATATTGTGCTGATCATCGGTGGAACTATGATACTTTGCGTGGCTGCAAGCTGGTATCCCTCTCTTCGTGCAGCCGATATTGATCCCGCTGATGCAGTCAGAAATGAGTAATTTTTAGATTAGGGTTGAGAGATGATAGATAACAGGTTTTGGACTGTAATCGTGGTCCCATATGCTGTGTTATCGGTGTAACGGTTTTTGGTAAAAGTGAAAGGTGAAAAGTGAAAATTTCATCTCAAAAAAATACTTTCTCGGTCGGATATTCGTCTGTTT
>CAZKIZ010000082.1:0-10671 GCA_964552935.1 uncultured Rhodohalobacter sp.
CTATCAAAATCAGCAGCGATGATCTTAACCTGATTGCTACCGCGAATTCAATCAGTCTGCCTTCATCTGATCCCGATCAGCGGTTTGGGTATTTTTTCACTTCCGGCTCATCCGGAAATCCAAAAATAGTGCCTCTTAAAAGGCGTCAGATTCTGTTTGCTGCTGCAGCTTCTGCGACTAACTTTAAGCCCGACAACGACCGGTTCTGGTTGCTATGTCTGCCTTTAAACCATATAGGTGGAATTTCCATTATTCTGCGATCCATTCTCTACCACTCCGCAATCTTCAGAATGGATCGTTTCGACGAGCATCAGATCAGAACCTTTCTGAGCGAAAACAGGCTCTTCCAGGTCGCTTCGCTGGTCCCCACCATGCTGCTCCGGCTGCTCGAAGATCCTCTGTTCCAGCTTCACCTCGACTTCAAAGCACTTTTACTTGGAGGCGGCCCCGTTCCCGACGGGCTGATTGAACAGTCGCTTGAACGGGGAATACCAATTGTGTCGAGTTACGGCATGACCGAAACCTGCGCACAAATTGCTGCAAATCCTATGCTGCAGCCGCGCGGCATCTACTATACGAAGAAGAGCGTTGGAGCTATATTTGATCCAAATCAGATACAAATACGGGATCCCAACACAGGCGTCGTTCAGCCGGTAAATGAAATAGGTCAAATTTGGCTGAAAGGTCCCCAGGTAATTGATGAATATCTCGATTCCGCGCTGAATACCCGTGCATTCGATGCAGATGGATGGTTCAATACGGGAGACATTGGCCACGTGAACCACCGGAAGCAGCTGTTTTTGAAAAGCCGGCGAACAGACAGAATCATAACCGGCGGTGAAAATGTAGATCCTGTGGAAGTGGAATCGATACTTGAACAACTTGACGGAGTACAAAAATCAGCCGTTTTGGGAGTAAAAGACCCTAAATGGGGACAAAAAGTTGTGGCTCTTCTGGAAGTATCAAACTCCTCAAATTTTGACTCTGCTACCCTCTCTGGAAGGCTAAAATCTCGCCTGTCGGTATACAAAATTCCCAAAGAGTATATTGTTGTAGATAAAATTCCTGTCTCCTCTTTAGGAAAAACGAAGCGCGGCCTTCTGTTTGAGCTGTATCGTAAACACTCCGGATCCTGAGTGCTATTTGGGATTGTTACAAATTACCGCGTTGGAAAGTGACTCATTTTCAATCAGAGCCCGGCGGACCGAATACCACTCTTCAGTATATCCGGTTCCCAGGATATCATTCAGAATAAAAAACGTGGAAATCAACCCTCCAAGGGTTCGCAATCCTTGGAGGGTTTCTTTAGGACGATCTATTAAAGCATCATCGAGAGCGGATTCTCGAGCATCTGACGCAGCGTGTTCAGGAAAGCGGCGGCTTTGGCGCCATCTACAATCCGGTGGTCACTGCTAAGCGTCATCTTCATCCGTTTTCCGGGCACAACTTCCCCGTTTTTAACAACCGGCACATCGCGAATAGCGCCCACGGCTAAAATACATGCGTTTGGCGGATTGATGATAGCTGTGAACTCTTCGATTCCGAACATCCCAAGATTGGAAATCGTGAACGTACTTCCTTCCATCTGTTCAGGCTGAAGTTTACGATCGCGCGCAAGTCCGGCAAGCTCCTTCGTTTCAGCAGAGATTTGTCGCAGATTTTTCTTATCGGTGTGCCGGATAACCGGGGTCATTAACCCATCATCGATCGCTACAGCCACCGCAACATTTACATCGCCGTGCTTTCTGATCACGTCATCGAGCCAGGATGAGTTCACATCCGGATGTTGGCGTAGTGCGGCTGCTGATGCTTTTACAACAATATCGTTGAAGCTGATTTTCACATCGCTTACTTCATTCAGTTTTGCCCGTGCATCCATGGCCGGCTCCATATCCACATCAACGGTTTCGTAGAAATGTGGATTTGTGAATTTACTTTCAGACAGGCGGCGGGCAATTGCCTTCCTCATCTGGGACACTTTAACATCCTCTGATTCTGCATCTTCGAAGGATGGCACGCTAACTTTGCTCTCCTTCTTCTCAGACGGCTTATAATCTTCAATATCACGCTTAATTACGCGCCCTTCCGGACCTGAGCCCTTTACATCGCTGAGATCGATACCTTTATCTTCGGCCATTGAACGGGCGAGCGGAGAGGCTTTTACGCGTCCGTCATCACTCGCAGACTTTTCAGTATCTTCTTTTGATTTCTTCTTACCCTCTTTTTTATCAATTCCCTCAAGAATCGGGTCGAAGGATTCTTTCTCTTCTTTTTTCTCTTTGCCGTTACTTTTTTCTTCTTCTTTAGACTCTTTTTTCTCAGGCTTCTCTTTTTCCTCTTCGTCTTCGGAATCAGATTCTGAATCGCCCAATAGATCGCTAATATCCTCCCCCTCTTCACCAATAATTGCCATGGTACCGCCAAGGGGAACAGCATCTCCCTCTTTTACCAGTATCTTTAAAATTGTGCCGGCATCAAAAACCTCAACTTCCATTGTGGCTTTGTCGGTCTCGACCTCAGCAATAACATCGCCCGATTCAACTTTATCGCCCTCTTTCACGTTCCAGGAGGCAATCACACCCTCTTCCATGGTGTCACTCAGCTTCGGCATTTCAATTTTTTCGGCCATAGTCAGTAAGTTTGTCAGTTATTTAAATGGATACTGTTAATTGGTGTCCCAAACATTAGGAAGTGATCCGGCAAAACGCAAAGAAGAAATGGAAAGAGTATCCTTTCCATCTCACCGCGTGTTTTCAGTTCACTTTTGATACGTTACAGATTTCACTGCTTCAACAATGTTTTTTGCATCGGGCAGCCATAGATCAAAAAGCGGTTTCGAGAACGGAGCGTTCACGTCCGGCAGCGTTACCCGCTGAACCGGGGCATCGAGATAATCAAACGCTTCGCGCTGAATCAGAAATCCAACCTCGGAAGCCAATCCTCCAAACGGATGTGACTCATCCACAACCACACAGCGGTTGGTCTTTTTAACCGATTCAATAATCATTTCTATATCGAGCGGCTTAATGGTCCTTGGGTCAATAATTTCCGCTTCGGTTCCGTTTTTAGCCAGCTCCTTCGCCGCGTTTTTTGCGATATGGTACATTTTGCCCGTGGCTACAATCGTTACATCGTCTCCTTCGCGCTTAATCTTACCTTTACCGATCGGTATCGTGTAATCTTCAGCATCGGAAACTTCTCCTTTCAGCCCGTACATCTGCTCCGACTCCATGAAGAGCACGGGATCGTCATCTCGAATAGCAGACTTCAACAATCCTTTGGCATCGTCAGGTTCGGACGGATATATGATTTTCAGGCCCGGAAACATAGCGTACATCGAATCGTAGGCCACAGAGTGTGTTGCCCCGAGCTGTCCGGCTGATGCGTTAGGACCGCGAAACACGATAGGTGTAGACACCTGACCTCCAAGCATGTAGCGCGCCTTGGAGGCGTGGTTTATAATTTGATCAGCGGCAAGTACCGCAAAATTGAACGTCATAAATTCAACAATTGGCCGCAGCCCGTTCATTGCCGCTCCCACTCCAATACCGGCGAAACCGAGCTCAGAGATAGGAGTATCAATTACGCGTCTGAAACCATATTTATCGAGCAATCCTTCGGTTACTTTGTATGCTCCGTCATATTCAGCAACCTCTTCGCCCATGATAAATACCGTGTCGTCGGTCTCCATCTCCTCATCAATTGCTTGCCGGATTGCTTCTCGAAATTGTAATTCAGCCATTTTTCAGCTTTTGGTTAGTTAATTAAGTTTTATTGACAACTGGATAGTTATGATTATTTGTGAAAATGAGGCTCGCCCGCATACATATCTTCATAGAGCGCTTCATCTTCCGGAAACGGTGATTCCTCAGCAAATTCAATCGCTTCAAGCACCGTATCTTCCACTTTATCCTGAACCTCCTCGATCTCTTTCTCCGTGTTGATATCCTTATCCAGAATATACGTTTTCAGGCGCTCAATAGGATCTACCTTCTGATACGTTTCAAGCTCGTCTTTTGATCTGTATTTCTGAGGATCAGACATGGAGTGGCCCCTGTAGCGATACGTTCTGATCTCTACAAACCAAGGCATTGAATCTTCCCGAACCTCTTCGGATATCTTTTTCATGTTCTCGTAAACCGTAAACACGTCCATACCGTTGAGCACTACGTTTTTCATTCCGTAGCCGTTGGCGCGTTCATAAATCTCGTTTACAGTGTGGCGGTGAGCCGCGGTACCCATGGAGTATCCGTTATTTTCAACAACGTAGATGGCGGGAAGCTTCCAGAGCTGACTCATGTTAAGCGTTTCGTGAAGTGCGCCCTGATCAACAGCACCATCACCCAGAAAGCAGGCAGTTACCCTTCCGTTATCTTTATATTTATTCGCAAACGCCAGTCCGCCGCCAAGCGGAATGTGACCGCCAACAATCCCATAACCGCCCCAGTAGTGATTTTCTACCTTGGCAAAGTGCATGGAGCCGCCTTTACCTTTAGAGCAGCCGGTTGCTTTACCATAGAGCTCGGCCATCCCCTCATTTGGGGTAACACCCCGCACAAGTCCCCAGCCGTGATCGCGATAAGCCGTAATAATATCGTCATCATCATTCAGTGCGAAAACAGTACCGGTAGAAATCGCTTCCTGTCCGATGTAGAGATGGAGGAATCCTCCAAATTTTCCTTTTTGATACATTTGCATTGCGCGCTCTTCGAACCTGCGCTGCAAATACATCTGTTCAAACATCTCTATCAGCTGATCATTTTTCAGCCCCAGCTGCTTGTGCGTTTTATTTGTAGCATCAGGCAGGTCAACCGCCTTGTCAATTTTCCCTTTTTTGCTGCTTTTTACGCCAACCGGTGCAAAAATTCCTTCGTCCTTTATCTTGGCCATCGCTTAATTATTACGTTCAATTCAAAATTTTTCTCAGACTTAAAGTATACCCAAAATTTCAGATATTTTCAGCCTGTCATGATAACTGTTCTTTTATCCATTCAGAAGCGGTCGAAAACGCCTCGTCTATCTTCTCCGGAAATCGCCCTCCTGCTGTTGCAAGATCGGGTTGACCGCCGCCTCCGCCGCCAACAATTTTCCCGAGGACAGAGACCAGTTTACCCGCCTGAACTCCCTTTTCGACCAGGTCTGGCGTGATGGCAGCCATTAAAAATACTTTCCCCTCACTGTTGGATGACGCCAGAACCACAACAGATCCGCTGTCTTTCAGCTGAAGTGCACGGTGGCCCATCTGTTTAAGAATATCCATATCCGCCCCCTCCACTTTTCCGGTGTAGAGTGTAGCATCACCGGCTGAGGTGCCGTTTTCAAGTATGGAATCCAGAGCACCGGACGCCTCCTTCTTTTTCAGCTCTTCCAGCTCTTTATTGAGTTCCTTATTTTTCGAAATCAGTTTTTCGATCTCTGCGGCAGGCTGATCGCTGCTGCCAAAGAGTGACCGTATTTTTCCGAGCTCTTTTTTCTCTGTTCGAATCAACTCATCCGCTTCTTTTCCAGCCACAGCTTCTACCCTTCTGATGCCTGCAGCAGCAGACGATTCATTCAAAAACCTGAAATATCCGATTTCACCGGTCGCTTTGGCATGAGTACCGCCACAAAGCTCCATAGAGAAATCGGGGTCAAAAGATACAACCCGAACCTCATCGCCATATTTTTCACCAAACAGCATCATCGCTCCTCGTTCACGGGCCTGCTCAATTCCCATCACTTCGACTGAAAGCGGTATGTTCTCCTGAATTTTTTCGTTTACGCGGCGTTCAATCGCCTCAAGCTGTTCTGCGGTCACCGCTTCGTAATGCGAGAAATCAAACCGAAGCCTGCCCGGCTCCACAAGAGATCCTTTCTGAGCCACGTGGTCGCCAAGAGCTTCTCTGAGAGCCGCGTGCATCAGGTGCGTTACGCTGTGATGTTTTTGAATTTCGGTGCGCCGCTCCCGGTTTATCGAAGCGGTCCAGCTACCGGACAGATCTTCCGGAAGTTTGTCTACAAAATGCTCAAATCCTTTTGATGACTTCTGAACATCCAGCACTTTCATGACCTGTTCCCCCTTTTTGATCGTGCCTGTATCAGCCACCTGGCCGCCGGACTCAGCATAGAACGGTGATCTGTTCAGCCATACGGATGGATTTTTCTTATCACGATTTACAGCTACTATTTCCGCATTCGCTTCATGATTACTGTAGCCAATAAATTCAAAGTCAACGTTCTCAGAAATCACATCAATTTCCCTGCCGCTTTCACCGGCTGAAAACTTCCCATCTGCACGGGCTCTCTCTTTTTGCTCCTGCATCAGTTTCTCAAATCCTTCCAGGTCAACCTCAATCCCCTTTTCACGCGCCATCAGCTGCGTCAGATCAATCGGGAATCCATAGGTATCGTGGAGCAAAAACGCATCGGCGCCGGATACGCTCTCTTTACCTTCGGTCATATCTTCAAAGAGTTCTATTCCCTGCCCCAGGGTTCTCAAAAATCCATTCTCTTCAGCTTTGATGACGTTTTGTACGTAATCGATCTGCGCCTTCAGCTCCGGGAACACATCAGCAAACTGATCGGCAAGCACAGGCACGAGCTGAAACATGAACGGCTTCTTAAAACCGAGGCGATCCCAGCCGTATCGCACTGCCCGGCGTAAAATTCTTCGAACCACATATCCGCGTCCGTCGTTAGATGGCGAGGCTCCGTCGGCAATCGAAAAGCTGACCGCCCGTATATGATCGGCGATCACCCGCATCGCAATATCGGTTTCAAGATCTCTGCCGTACGGTTTCCCGCACATTCCGGATATCTGTTCCAGAATCGGCGTAAAAATATCGGCATCGTAATTCGATTTTTTCCCCTGCAGTACGGCGCAGATTCTCTCAAAACCCATTCCCGTATCCACGTGTTGGTCAGGCAGGTTGGTGAGCTTGCCGTTTTCATCTCTGAAAAACTGAATAAAAACCAGGTTCCAGATCTCCATAACGCGCGGATCGTCCATATTAACCAGTTCGGCTCCCGGCTTTTTTTTCCTGTCGGCATCGGATCTCAAATCAATATGAACTTCGGAGCACGGTCCGCAAGGGCCTGTGGCTCCCATCTCCCAAAAGTTATCTCTCTTGCCAAATTTTAAAATATGGGCGGGATTGATATCGGTTTTCTTTTTCCAGAGCTCAACCGCTTCTTCATCAACCGGCAGCCCGTCTTCTTCATCTCCTCCAAATACGGTGGCGTAAAGTCTGTCCGGCTCCAGGCCCCATCGGTCTACCAGCAGCTCCCATGCCCATTCGATCGCCTCCTCCTTAAAATAATCGCCAAAAGACCAGTTTCCCAGCATTTCAAAAAGCGTGTGATGATAGGTATCGTGACCTACCTCATCAAGATCGTTGTGTTTTCCACTCACTCGGATGCATCGCTGGGTATTTGCCGTTCGTTTCCATGTTTTATCGCCCTGCTTGTAGCCCGGCTCCTCCCCGAGAAAAATCGATTTAAACTGGTTCATTCCGGCATTGGTGAACAGAAGCGTAGGATCGTTTTTAGGGACAACCGGGGCGCTGTCGACAATCAGATGCTGTTTCTCTTCAAAAAATTTAAAAAAATCATTTCTGATCTGTTCGGAGGTCTTTGCAGGCATACCGTCGGTTTAGTTAATTCAGTAGTTATTTCAATCTTTACAAAATAGAAAAAATAGCATCAAACCTCACCCGACTATCGCTGCCCAGAAAGAAATACTTAGTTCATGGTTCTGTATATTGTTAAATGTTATAATCAACCGTGCAAACAGGTCCATTTTATGAAAACAGTTATCAATTACTTTTTTAGAGGATTGGTTTTTGCATTTCCTCTCTTTGCTACATTTTATATCATCTCTGTTACAGTAAACTGGATTGATGATTCACTCAACAGCCTGATTTTTGGCTGGCTTCCGTTCGACGTGCCGGGACTCGGCATCGTCACCGCGTTTTTCCTGATTGTAATTCTTGGGTATTTTGTCACCCGGGCTTTTACAAGTTCACTGCTCTCTTATTTTGAAAGGTTGCTTGAGCGGACCCCTTTTGTCAAAATCATCTACACAGCTTTTAAGGATTTAACGGAGGCCTTTGTGGGTGAGAAAAAGAGATTCAACCGCCCGGCTGTGGTAAAACTAACGGACGGTGTTGACAGAATCGGTTTTATTACCGAGGAGAATCTAACTGACTTCAACATTCAAAACCGAATTGCCGTCTATTTTCCACACTCCTATAATTTTTCAGGAAATCTCTATCTTGTAGATCCCGAGTTTGTTACCCCGCTCGATGTCGATCCATCAGACGCCCTTAAATTTGCTGTTTCTGCCGGGGTTACGAACATAAATAGTACTCAATAAAACATGGAATGATCAACTCCCCCTTTTCGAAAGCTGAATTAAATGAAATTCGCAGTTTTTTCCCACATACAGAAAGCGGGCTGATTTATCTCAACCACGCGGCTATAAGCCCTCTTCCGGTACAGGTTAACAGATCTGTATCGCACTGGCTGGACATTCGAACAAACGGCCCTGTAGAGAATTTTTCAGAACTGGAAGAGACAATACATACCACGCGACAACGGGTTGCTGACTATCTGAATGCGGATTCTGCCGATCAAATCACCTTTCTTGGCAATACTTCTGATGCCATATCTGCTGTTGCCAGCGGTCTGAACTGGAGTGATGGTGATGAAATCATCCTCAATACCATGGAATTTCCTTCGAACGTGCAGCCATTCCGGCGGCTTGAATCGAAAGGGGTAAAACTGATCTACATTCCGCACCGCGATTATACCATTACAGCTGATCAGATTGAGTCCCGCATCACCCCAAGAACAAAGATGGTAAGCGTGAGTGCAGTGCAGTACCTGAGTGGTTACCGGGCTGACCTGATGGCAATCGGAAAGCTCTGCAGAGAGAAAAACCTCCTCTTTGTAGTTGACGGTATTCAGGCTCTCGGAGCGTCCACCCTCGATGTTGAAGCGTGCCATATCGACGCTGTGGCGACAGGGGCCCATAAATGGCTAATGGCTCCCATGGGAATTGGGTTTCTCTATCTGTCCAAAAAACTGCAGAAAACCTTAACACCCTTTAAGACCGGATGGCTTTCAGTGGAGAATCCGTGGGAACTGTCGGAGTTCGACCATGAGTGGCTTCCTGTAAGCGCTCATCTTGAGACAGGAACGCCGAATATGCTGGGAATAGCAGGACTGGGAGAATCATTGAAACTGTTTAACGAGATCGGTACAGATCATATTAAAAATCATATCCTCTACCTGACGGAATTTATTCTAAACAACCTGTCAGTCAGGCCTTGTGAGTCAATCACGAAACCGGATGAGCACCAACGACTCGGGATCGTATCCTTTTCCATGACCGGCACAACCGACTACAACGGGTGTGTTGAGGAGTTAAAAGGGAGAAATATTACAATATCTTCAAGAGAGAACCATTTTAGGGTGTCTCCGCATTACTATAATACCGAAGAAGAAATTGAAACTGTACTTGATCATCTATTCACAGCAGTATGAAAATTGAATTCCCGGATTTTAAAACGGTATACGCCGACGTTAAAGATCTTCTCTCAGCGACTTTTACAAAAGCCATTGATGACGACATCATTACACAAGGTGCAGCCATCGCTTTTTACACCGTATTCTCCATCGCCCCGCTATTCATCCTTATCATTTCCGTGTCGGGAATCTTTTTGAGCGAGGAGTTTATCACACAGCAGGTGGAAGATCAGCTGGCTGAGCTGGCCGGCTCCGAAATTGCGGCTAATCTGAATCAATACCTGATGGAGGTCACTTATACAACAGGCGGGTTCTTAACCACTATAATTGCAGCAGTAACGGTAGCTTTTGGTGCAACTACCGTCATCACGCAGCTTAAAAAGACGCTCAACCTTATCTGGAATGTTGAAGATGTCGAGATCAACTCCATCTGGAATTTTCTACTCAATCGTCTGCTCTCTTTTGGGGTCATCATTCTCGTGAGTTTTCTGCTGATTGCCTCTCTGATGGCTGAGGTTATTATTGGCGTTATTACCGGTTTTTTTACACAGGCTCTGCCAAGTCTGAACCTGGATTTCTTCAGGATCGTAACGGAGTTATCAACTATCGCGTTTGCAGTTGCATTTTTCACATTGATTTTTAAGATTCTCCCCGACGTGCACGCGCCCTGGAGTGATCTTTTGATTGGGGCAATTGCTACTACGGTACTATTCCTGCTCGGTAAATACCTGATCGGGCTTTTCCTCACAGCGTCAGGTATAAGCGCGGCTTACAAAGCGGCAGGGTCACTCATCGTGTTTATAGTTTGGGTATACTACAACATTCAGACTATACTGCTCGGGGCCGTTTTCACACAGGTTTACACTGAAAAATTCGGTGGGCAGATTTTGCCGTACAGGTTCGTGAAAATGAAGGGACATTCAAGAAACAGATCGCACGACCCTGGTTGAGTCACCGCAGCGCCAGTGGTTTAATACACCTCTTCGAAGGTTCGGTCAGACGGCTTGATAAACCGCTTAAACTTATCCCAGGGAATATCATCCAGTGAATCAGGGAGATCTTTTTTGATCTGTACGTAATCGAACAGACCGAGCCTTATAAGCTGCTTATAGATACCGATCTCCATTCCCTTCATGCCGCAAATGTAAATCAGCGTGTTCACTT
>CAZKIZ010000083.1:0-9268 GCA_964552935.1 uncultured Rhodohalobacter sp.
AGCTCTTCGCGCCTATTTAGGATAGACACGTTCATCCGGCTGTAATTTTGCGGCCTCAGAAATAAATATGTTTATTACATTTTACCGAAAACCCATTGTTCTGCAATGGGTTTTCTTGTTTCTGGTAATGTGTTTATAAAAGAGAGTTCTGTTTCATTGGGTATTGGCAACCATCAAAATGCAGTTATCCTTTCGCATGAATATGCGATTTGCTCCTTCACTTGTTCTTATTAGATTGCTAAGATGAAAGCGAAAGCCACTATTTTCATATCATTTTTTGCAGCCGTCTTTCTGTTTGAAACGGCACTGTCCCAGATCACTCCGTTCAGAACCTACTCTATTGAGAATGGACTGAGTGAATCTGTTGTCCACAGCATGATTCAGGATGACCGGGGATTCATCTGGATGGGAACCGGATTTGGCCTGAACCGTTTTGACGGGGTGCGTTTCAAACAATTCTACCAGGAGCATGGATTGCCTAACAACAGGGTTAATGCGTTGTTTCAGGATAGTGACCGGAAAATCTGGATCGGTACGGATAGTGGGCTGGCTTATCTTGATAGTGATAGCATCTACTCTCCGGGAGTTTTTGATCCGTTGAGAGAATCGGTCATCTTATCGATCTATGAGGACCATCGCAACAATATTTGGGTTGCCACGGAGGGGAACGGATTGTGGAAATATGACACTGAGGGTCAATTTGTAAATATTTCACATCAGCACGGCTATCGCAATATGCGCGCCCGGTCAGTCGTAGAGACAAGTGATGGCGTGATATGGATCGGTACGGCTGAGGGTTTATTCAGCTTTAACGGCACCACATTTAAGAAATACCGTTCACAAGAGGGCTACCCGGAAGTTCCGATGAGTGATATGGTCGTGGATGCAGAAGACACAATCTGGATCGCTTCTGGTGCGGGACTGATAAAGAAAATTGGCGAAGAGTTTATTTTGCATCACGAAGGTGCCGGCCTGAACGACTGCCGCCTCAACTCCGTATCAATCGCCGGAGATGGCACGGCCTGGGTCAGTTCGGAGTCAGGAGCCTCTTATTTTGATGGAGAAATGTTTACTAACTACACTTCACGTGATGGCCTGAATGCTGTTATCGTTTATGAAACGATGATAGACCGTGAGGGAAACGTCTGGCTGGGAACGCTTGGCGGAGGTGCAAATATCTACCTTGGTGATCTTTTTCAAAACTATGACGTCGATTCAGGGCTTACAAATAACGTTGTTACCGGCTTTGAGGAAGATCGATTTGGGAATATCTGGATTGCAACTTATGGCGGAGGCGTTTTGCGATATGATGGCGAAACCCTGGAGCACTTTGGCGAATCGGACGGCCTGATTGATAACAAGACGTACGTTATATTTGAAGACAGCCGGGACAGAATATGGATTGGTGCGAAAGATGGTATGACTATCTATGAAAATGGTGAATTCAGAGCTCTCCCGGCCTCACTGTTTCCGTTTCAAGCCATTCGAAAAATAGTTGAAGTTGAAGAGACGGGAGACATATGGATTGCCACGTACTCTGATGGGGTTATCCGATTTGACGGCGAAAACTACGAGCAGTTTAACACCAGCAGCGGACTGTTGAATAATACCGTAATGGATATAAAACGAGATGAAGACGGCAGTATGCTCTTTGCCACATATGGAGGCGTTGCCATTCTCAAAGACGGTATGTTTGAACACATAACTATTGCAGACGGTCTGCCGAACAACGGTGTGATACATATCTACATCGACAATGAGGGCACTAAATGGTTTTCAACATTTAGCGGAATTTCTTCATACGACGGTGAAAACGTTAAGTCTGTTCCAACCGACAGTCAATCAGGCACCATCAGTTACTTCACTTTCCAGGATCACAACCAGCGATACTGGGTAGGTACGAACAGGGGGATTTACAGGTTTTACCCGGACCAGTTTTTTGAATCCGGTTCGAGGGTCGAGCGTATAAAATCGTTTAAACTCTACGATACAAATCATGGGCTTGTAGCCAATGAGCTGAACGCCGGGGCATCGTTTGTGGCATCGGACGGTTCTGTGTGGCTTGGCACCGTAGAGGGGATGAGTCATTTCTTTCCGGATCGCATTAGAACGAATGAGGTTCCCCCCGGAATTGAGTTAGAAGAGGTGATGATGAGCGGCCGGCCGGTCAATTTCCGGGAGTCAATAGACTATAATCACGATCAGAATTTTCTGCAGATTAGCTTTCAGGGCCTGAGTTTCGATAGTCCGGCGCAGATTCTTTACGAATACCGGCTCGCCGGGCTGGAGGATGAATGGCAAACCACACGGGAGCGAACGGTTCGATACACCTCTTTGCCTCCGGGTAATTACGATTTTAAAATTCGGGCCTACAATGCAAACGGTGTCAGAAGCGTTGAAGAAGCGTCATTCGATTTTAGAATTAAGCATCCGGTTTGGATGCAGTGGTGGTTCTTGGCGTTAATTGTTGCCGCCGGCATCGGGTTGATCCTTTTTTATTACCGCTATTTTAAAGCCCGAAAGCAGATCGACATTGAGCGGATGCGCGTTCAGATCGCCAGTGATCTCCACGATGATGTCGGGTCGTCACTTACCGAACTCGCTCTGCAGACGGACTTTCTGAGAGCCGGCAACGTTACCGACGAACTTCGCGATACCTTAAAGCAGCTGGGCGACCAGAGCCGTAAAATTGTTTCAAGCCTCGACGATATCGTATGGTCAATTGATGCCCGTAACGACACGGCAGGAGATGTTACAGATCGTATGCAGGACTATGTTAATCATGTATTCCGGGGCGGTGAACCGGACGTGCACTACCATTTCGAAAACCTGAAAATGGATGATCGCCTGCCCGTACACGTGAAAGAGAATATCTATCTCATATTTAAAGAGTCGGTTAATAACATAGCAAAGCACTCAAATGCCGACCGCGTCGATATTACATTTGTATATGACGGCAAGATATTTAAGCTTAAGGTAGAAGACAATGGCACCGGATCGAATGGAAGCGGACCGAGAAAAAGCGGCCAGGGGCTCAGAAATATAGAGCTGAGGTCTCAGCGCATTGGAGCAGATGTAGATATCTACAACAGTGAGGGATTTACAGTTGAAGTAAATGGTACAGTGAAATAAAAGAGGAGTTCATATGATTAAAGTCGGAATCGTTGAGGACAACATTAAAATCAGAGACCTGATTCGGAAATACCTGGACATGCAGGATTCGATGTCGTGCGATGCGGCTACAGATTCAGTAGAGGATATGCTCGACTACCTCGAAGAGTTTGAAAAACCTGATATAATGCTAATGGATATACAGCTGCCCGGTATGTCCGGGATTGAGGGTATTGGCATCATTAAAGAGAAATATCCCGACATTGAAATTATTATGCTTACCATTTACCACGACTCGCACAAAATATTTGATTCACTCGTGGCCGGTGCTTCGGGATACCTTTTGAAACACACGTCATTGCCCGAAATTAAAGAATCGATCGAGAATCTTTCGGAAGGGGGAGCTCCGATGTCGCCGCAAATCGCAAGAAAAGTGATTCAGCACTTTAACGATCCGGGGAAAAAGAAGAAGCCGGAAAGTGATCTCACACCCCGTGAACAGGATATTGTGAACGGTTTGGTTGACGGGCTAAGCTACAAACTCATCGCAGACCGGTTCGATATTTCAATAGACACGGTGAGAGCACATATAAGAAACATTTATAAGAAATTACATGTTAACTCTAAAGCGGAAGTGATTGCAAAGTCGCTTCGCGGAGAAATATAGGTTGCTTACACAACATGCCAGACTATTAGCATGTTTATGTGATACCGATTTGCAGTGGTAATCGTTATTTTGTGAGTGGAAACCCCAATTAAAGTACCTGGTGGCAGTTATGGACAGATCGACATTAAAAACTTTTTTACTTGCAGCTTTTGCAGGCTTATTAACAACCGGTTGCTACACGCAATTAGAAACCGTGGACCGTTCGCACGGTGTTCATAGCGGAACTCCTGAGCGCACAGCAACAGCTCCTCAACGCACAGATCGTGCACAGGATGGACAGGCAACACGTACTGAACGCCCTGAACGTGAAGAGCAGATTGTTAATGTAGAAGATTATGAATTGGGCTATGAAGATGGATGGGAAGACGCAGAGTCCTATTTCTTTAAGGATTATGAAACTAAGGGATGGTACAGAGATCAGGGTGTGACTTTGTCGGGGACCAAAGGAACCGGTACTACTGTAATCAATAACTACTACGGCTTCAACGATCCGTTTTTCTATTCTCCGCACCACTATGCATACTATCCATATCCGGTATATTACAGATATCCGAGATTCCGGCATAGCTTCGCTTTTTCATTTGGATGGGGCTATCCGCGACACGGGTTCTACCACGCCTATTCACCATTTTACACGGTGTACCCGGGCGGATTCTATCACAGAGGTTACAGGCCTTATTACGGCGGGTTCTACGGCAATAACTACATATTTATAGCCTCCTCGTCTTCTCGTGCCGTTCGAAGTAACCAGGCTCGTTCTACTGGGCTCAGGTCAGCCGGAATAGGTTCAGCTACCAGAAGCGGCGCTGTAAACCGAAGTAATATTCAGACACAAAGAACAGACGCGAGATCGAATATTAGGAGCCGCCAGGTTACCCGTACAAATACTCAATCACGGGTTCAGGGTCGTTCTGGAACAGTTCGGTCCAGGTCATCTTCCGCCACTGTTGGAAACCGATCCACAAGCAGGAGTACTGGCAGAAGCAACGTTACCCGGTCAACGAATAATAATCGTGGAAGCAGCGGCAATGTTCAGCGCAGAAGCAGCAACAATAACCGATCAAGCGGAAACGTGAACCGATCGAATAATAACAATAATCGGTCGAGCGGTAATGTTCAGCGCAGAAGCAGCAACAACAATCGATCGATTGGAAATGTAAACCGATCAAACAATAACAACCGCTCAAGCGGTAACGTACAGAGCAGAAGCAGCAACAATAATCGATCGAGCGGAAACGTGCAAAGTCGAAGCAGCTCAAATAATAACCGTTCAGGCAGCAGTGCAAGACAGCGCGGCAACGACGAGCCTGCGAGCATCTCATCAAGTGCTGTTCGGAGCCAAAGCAGTCAGACACGCACAATCAGCAGTTCAGGAGCCGGTTTTGGCAATCGTATGGCAACAGCTTTGACCAGAGGCAATTCATCTGCAGGCAGAACTGCACCATCTGTACAAAACCGCATCCGAACAGTAGATAGCGGTTCGAGCAGTTACTCCACATCGGTCCGAAGCAATTCATCAGAAAGAAGCCGCTGGAGCCGGATTGGCAGTGCGGTAGTTAATACGCTGGAAAGTGCAGCAGCGAATAACGTGAGCAGCCGGGTTTCCACAAGTGTGAATAACAGAAGCAGCAATAATCGATCATCTGCCAGATCTGTGCAATCTTCATCAAACAATCGAAGCAGCCAGAGCTCCTCAGTTACCCGTACAAGAAGCAATAATTCAAGCTCCGGCACGTCATCACGTACCCGATCATCCAGTTCTAACAACCGCAGCAGCAATTAACAACAAACCATTTTGCATTACCGGGTAAACCCTTTATTCATATTTCACGGAAAAACTATGTCTATCACAGAACGGTTCATCACTCTTCTTATCCTGAGTTTTGCAATTGCACTACAAGCACAGGCGCAAAATGTAAACGATCCCCTGCTCTACAGCAATCAGGCTGTACAATTTGGAGATCAGCGTGAACTGATCAACCCGGTTACCGGAATCATGCCCGGAACAGCATTTGCCTCGGGTTTCGGCACATTTTTAGATAATCCTGCCAGTGCGGCACTGTTTGAAGGCAGTTTTGGTGAGTTTGGAATTACGTATAAATCGATAAATGAAGACGCTACCTTTTTGGGGAATACGAGATCTCAGAATGATGCTCAAACCAATCTCTCAAATATTGGATTTATCTACTCTTTCCCTACGACACAGGGAAGTCTTGTAGTTGGGGCAGGATATAATCAGCACAGTGCGGGAAACCGAACGATGAGCTTTAGCGGCAGAAATGAAAGAAGTACAATAACGGATCAGTTCAAGATGTCGGGAAATATCTATAACGATATCGCTTTTGAGACATTTGCGATCGATTTTGGTGATGAGTTTGGTGATTGGGAGGAATCAATTTTTAGAACGGGGTTTGACCAGTTCGGAGATTTTTTAGGAATTCGTCAGCAGGGTGAGATCACTCAATCTGGATTTGGCGGGGAGTATTCAGCCTTTATTGCAACGGAATTTCAGCCCAATTTAATGGTTGGTGCCAGCATAGGGCTTCTTGCCGGACGCTCATCATATGAACGAATATTTCAGGAAGTGGATGAGTTTAACGATTATAATTTCCAGGCTATTGACTCAAACGGAGATGGAGAACCAGATACCGACATTGACAACATCATTCTATCTGATGATATAAGCAGCCGCTATAGTGGTTTCCGGGCAAGAGTTGGCGGACTTTACAAGATTACTCCTAATTTAAATATTGGAGCCAGCTATACGCTTCCCACAAGAATTTCTGTAGACGAAACATACGATGCCAGCATAAGATCTACGTTCAATAACGGGGTTGAATTTGTGGACGATTTGAGCGGGCAGTTTTCATATTCTGTAAGGCATCCATCCAGGACCAATCTCGGTTTGGCGCTCGAAGATCTGGGCGGAATTTCAATCTCACTCAGTGGAGAATATGTAGATTATTCCAGAGTAGAGATCGATTTTGAGAACAACTCAATGTTTGAGGATCAGCTCAATGAAAATGAGTTTATCAGCGAGGAGTTTGATGCTGTATGGAATTTAAAAGGGGGAGTTGCCATCGAATTCAATCCGCTTTTTACGTTAAGGGGCGGATACGGATATTTTCCATCCAGGTTTAAAGACGGTATTGATGACAGGCATTTATATTCAGCCGGGATCGGGTTTGCGGTTACTCAGAATACATCATTCGAGATTGGGGGACTCTACCTGAGGTGGGAAGAGCAGTCCGCTGTCTATAGCTATACTGAATATGACTATTCTCCCCTGCCTGATGCAACTCCCCTGGTAGGTGCAACCAGGTCAGAAGATGCAACCCGGACCGCAGATCTGTTCCAGGTGATGGGAACAATGAGAATTGCTTTTAACTAGATCAGGATTGCTCACGAGGAAGCCTGATCAAGCTGCTCAAAGTTTGATTTCACCACATCGGCTAGGTTTTAACTATTGTGAAGGCTGAACGCTCAGAACAGCTGCTTTCACATGACGCACTACGTTGGCCGTTGTGCTGCCCAACATCATATATTTAATGCCGGTTTTACCAACGGTTGACATCACAACAAGGTTGTAATCGGAGCCTTTCACGAATTTCATGATAGCTTCATGTGGGGAGTCATCAGATACAATCGTATAGCTCTTCACACGATCACCAAGCTTGTGAAAATGTTCTTTTTTGATGAGGTTCATTCGTTGCTCCCGAATTTTTTTTATGGAAGGGTCCGTCTCATTCTCTTCAAACTGGTCCAAACTCAGAATGTGAAGGATATCGACAGAACCACCCGTTTTTTCAGCAATTTCTAGTGCATGAGGAAAGGCTGCGGTGGCATTATCTGAAAAGTCGGTAGTTACCAGTATCTTTTTGAAATCGTTCACATCTGACTCATCCTCCACAACAAGGACAGGTATTTTTGAAAGCCTCAGAACTTTTTCTGCAACTGAACCCAGCAAAAACCGCGAAAAACCGGTTCGCCCGTGGGTACTCATGATGATGATGTCGAAATCTTTTGACGTTTCAACAATACTTTGCGATGGATTTCCAACGTGAACAATGAGCTCATCCGTGTACTCTTCTTTGATGTGCTCCTTTGCCAACTGCTCAAGCCTTTCACGTATTGAGTTTTCGATCGACTCATAATCCTGATAGACCTGGTTGCTCATACCAAGCGCATACGGCTCATCGAGCTCCGTAATGGGGATATGGGAATTAAAAAGTGATATTTTACCTCCAAAAATTTCGGCATAGGTATTGGCGGTTTTCAACGCTTTGAGGCTCAATTCAGAAAAGTCGGTAGGAACAAGTATCTTCATGGCAGTCAGTTTAAAGTGTTGTTTTATGTAATGTAGGTAAAATCTGTGAAGCTCTCATAAAAGGAGAGTAAATTTGCGAAAAATTGAGATAAAGTTCTTCCTTAACTCTTTTTTTGATAATCAACTGCGCCTGAACCGGTAATACAGCTGTAAATCAATTTCATTCTAAAACTTACTGTTGATCTGCATGTGAAGTTCTAACACGAGAATATATAAAGATATTTTAGACTGGAATGTACTGATGCACAGTAAAGTAACTCAACATAAATACCGATATGATTAAACCTTTTCAACTTTCATTAATTCAGACATTTGCCGGTGCGAGTAAGCTCGAAACCCTGGAACGGACAGAAAATTTGATTTGGGAAGCCGCAACTGCGGGTGCTAACGTGATCTGTCTTCAGGAGCTTTTCAACACTGAATATTTCTGTGCTACGGTTGATCAGGCTCATTTTGAACTATCTGAGTCAATTCCGGGTCCCACTACCGAAAGACTCTCAAAACTGGCAGAGAAACATTCCGTTGTGCTTTTGGTGCCGATGTTTGAGAGATCTGCGCCCGGCATTTACTTCAACTCAATGGCCGTGATTGATGCTGACGGGGAGTTGTTAGGAACATATCGAAAAATGCACATTCCAGAAGATCCCGGGTTTCATGAAAAATATTACTTTACGCCAGGTGATTTGGGTTATAAGGTATTCGACACCGCTTACGGTAAAATTGGCACGCTGATCTGCTGGGATCAGTGGTTCCCCGAAGCGGCCAGGCTCACTGCTCTGAAAGGGGCTGAGCTTCTGGTCTACCCAACCGCCATCGGCACGCTCCACACCGAAAGTGAAGAGGAGAAGCAGCAGTTCGAGGATGCCTGGAAAACGATTCAAAGAAGCCACGCTATAGCCAACGGCTGTTACGTGGCAAGTATAAACAGGGTTGGGACTGAAAATGCCTCCAGGTTTTGGGGCGGATCATTCATCGCCGGGCCATTCGGGGATATCCTTGCAGAGGGCGGTGAAAGTGAGGAGATTATTACAGCTCAAATTGATCCATCAGCAATCGAGCATCAGCGCCAGACCTGGCCCTTTTTGCGAGACCGCAGAATAGACAGTTACGGGTCAATCCTGAAACGAATGGATATGTAACTCTCCCGAGGATCCTCTCGGGAC
>CAZKIZ010000083.1:9368-10663 GCA_964552935.1 uncultured Rhodohalobacter sp.
TGTAATCGGAGTGGAATATTGCTTATCTTTAAGGCTTGCAAGATTTATAACCTTTATAAAAGCAGTGTATAACGCATGAGTTCATACGACCCGTCCGCGATCGAACCGAAGTGGCAATCTTACTGGCTTGAAAACAAAACGTTCAAGACCGGTGTGGATAAGGATAAACCTAAATACTATGTACTTGATATGTTTCCCTACCCAAGCGGGTCGGGGCTCCATGTAGGTCATCCAGAAGGTTATACGGCTACGGATATCCTTGCCCGTTACAAGCGTATGAAGGGGTTCAACGTGCTGCACCCGATCGGCTGGGATGCTTTTGGTCTGCCTGCTGAGCAGTATGCGGTGAAAACGGGAACCCATCCCAGAGAGACGACCGAAAAGAACGTGAACGTATTTCGGGAGCAGCTTCAGATGCTCGGTTTTTCTTATGATTGGGATCGCGAAGTGAACACAACGGATCCCGATTACTATAAATGGACGCAGTGGATTTTTCTGAAACTCTACGAAAAGGGATTGGCGTATGAGGACGAAGCGCCCGTGAACTGGTGTCCCGAGCTGGGAACTGTGCTTGCAAATGAAGAAGTCATCGATGGCAAGAGTGAAGTGGGCGGATTTCCCGTGGTTCGGAAACCGATGCGCCAGTGGGTTCTCAAAATTACAGAGTATGCGGATAAACTGCTGGATGGTCTCGATGATCTGGAGTGGCCCGAATCCACCAAGGAGATGCAGCGTAACTGGATTGGCCGTTCCATCGGGGCTGAGGTAGAATTTGCCGTTCACGAAAGAGAAGAAGAGAAAATTAAGGTTTTCACCACCCGTCCTGACACCCTATTTGGAGCCACCTATATGGTTCTTGCCCCCGAGCATCACCTGGTGAAAAAGATCACCACCGAAGATCAGCAAAAAGATGTGCAGGAGTATGTTGATAAAGCCGGACTCAAATCGGATCTGGAACGTCAGGAAGATTCAAAAAAGAAAACGGGTGTTTTCACCGGAGCCTATGCCATCAACCCGGTAAATGGAAAGGAGATTCCAATTTGGGTGGCGGACTACGTGCTGGCACATTATGGAACCGGCGCTATTATGGCGGTTCCGGGGCAGGATCAGCGTGACTGGGAGTTTGCCGAAACGTTTGACCTGCCAATTATCCGGACCGTTCAGCCGCCGGAAGGGTTTGATGGCGAAGCGTATGTGGGTGATGGAGTCGCCATCAATAGTGATTTTCTGAACGGCCTGGAAATCACCGAAGCAAAATCAAAGATCATAGAATGGCTGGAAGAAAATGGAGTAGG
>CAZKIZ010000084.1:0-10516 GCA_964552935.1 uncultured Rhodohalobacter sp.
GGCACAACGCTCAAATTCGAATCCAGTGCCTATATTGACCTGGATGAGCAAGGTGGCCTGGTGGCCGATGGTACTCAGGAGGAGCAAATTGTTTTCACCGGTACCACCGAGCAGGCCGGCTGGTGGAACGGTATATATGTGAGAGAATCCACGAACCCGCAAAATCAACTTAACTGGGTTACCGTGGAGTATGGCGGTGGTGAAGAGTTCTTCCGAAGCGGATCGGGTAACGTCATCGTGGCACGAAGTGAAAATGCCTCCATCAATATCTCAAACAGTACCATACGTCAAAGTGATAATTACGGTGTGTGGGTGAATTCAGATGGCGATCTTCCAGTATTTGAAGGGAATACCGTTACTGAAAATGAGGGGGCACCGGTTAGCATGCCGGCAAGTAAAATCCATCAACTCGACGCTACCTCGAGTTATATGGGGAATGATGATGATTATATCTTCGTCCGTAGCGGCTATGAAATCAATGATGATGACGTCACGTGGGAGAACCTTGACGCAAACTACCGAATCGACGGTGGCGACAGCGTTGAGATGACCGACGGCGTTACGCTGACCATTGATCCCGGAAGCACGCTCGAATTTGAAAACAGCAGTTATGTTGAACTGGATGAGCAAGGCGGCCTGATAGCCGATGGTACTGAGGATGAGCCTATTGTATTCACCGCTACCACCGAACAGGCCGGCTGGTGGGATGGTATTTACGTAAGAGAGTCCACGAATCCGCAAAATGTACTTGATTGGGTAATCGTTGAGTATGGCGGGGGAGATGACTTCTTCCGAAGCGGATCTGGTAACGTTGTTGTAGGACGCAGCGGCAGTGATTCTTCCATCGACGTCACAAACTCCATATTGCGCAACAGCGAGACTTATGGTCTCTGGGTGGATAGTGATGGCACCGTAAATGACGATGCCTGCGATGTAAATACGTTTGAAAATAATGCACAGGACGACTGCCTGGTCAACGAATAGTAGCGTAATTCGAATCAGAAAAAAATGGATCCCGGACTGCGGCTGGCAGTTTCGGGATTTATAATTTCTTGCTGAATTATCAGGTTTAACTCATAAGTTTTCTTCGCAACTATGGCAGTAGAATAAATTACCTCGTTCAGTAATTGGTTGAGATTTCACTTTCAACGAGTTAAAGTTGATGCTGCCCGTCAATACCCGTACCTTCTAATCGACCTAATTCGAATGTAAAAGCTGCTTAACAGATTATCTACATCTCAAAAGAATCCAGAGACATATACTGCCTGCCGGTCAAATCTCTTAGGCTGTTATGAATCCCATCGATCTTACGGTATTCATCCTCTATTTCCTCATCATTCTGGGGATAGGTGTCTACTTCTATTTTAAAAATGAAGGGGCTGATGAATATTACATTGGCGGACGAAAAATGGGGTATGGTCATGTTGGGCTTTCCGTAGTGGCAACTGACGTTGGAGGCGGTTTCTCAATCGGCCTCGGAGGCCTCGGTTTTATCATGGGGTTATCGGGCTCGTGGATGCTTTTCACGGGATTGCTTGGCGCATGGCTTGCAGCAGTCTTTCTGATCCCTAAAGTGAAGAACCTCTCTACGGAAGAGGGTTTTTTTACGATGCCCGAGGTGTTCAACCACTTTTTTAACGCACGCGTGGCTTTTCTTGCGGGCATTATTTCTGCTATTGGGTATGTTGGCTTTACCAGCTCACAAATGCTGGCCGGCGCGCGCCTTGCGTCATCCACATTCGACGGCATGAGCCTGGATATGGCGCTCTATATCATGGCAGCCATTATCGTTGTTTACACTGCAATGGGCGGGATTAAGGCCGTAATTTATACCGACACGTTCCAATGGATACTGCTGCTTGGCGGACTCATTTTTATCGGGATTCCCATCAGCTACTTTGCGGTTGGTGGAATGGAGGCTATTCGTGAAACCGTAGAACCCGAAATGCTGACGTTAACGAACATCAGCTGGCAGCAATTTGTCAATTGGGGGATCACAATACTGCCGATTTGGTTTGTGGGGATGACCCTGTACCAGAGAATTTACGCCACCAGATCGGAAAAAGATGCTAAAAAAGCGTGGTTTATGGCCGGTCTTTTTGAATGGCCGATTATGGCTTTCATGGGTGTATCACTCGGTTTGTTTGCAAAAGTAGCGGCCGACCAGGGAATGTTTGTCTACCTTGGATATGAAATGGCGGCCGATATGCACGAAGAACAGGGACTGCCGATGCTGCTGCGTACCGTTCTGCCGGTTGGATTGATGGGATTGATGATGTCGGCCTACTTTTCAGCAATCATGTCTACCGCCGATAGCTGCCTGATGGCCGCCTCCGGAAATATGACCACCGATATTATTGAAAAAATATTCAGGATTGATCCCGAAAAACTCTCCATGATTCAGCTCTCGCAGATTGTGACGCTTGGGCTGGGAATTTTTGCTTTTCTGCTTGCCGCTATTTTCGACACGGTTCTGCAAATTATGCTCTATTCCTACGCTTTCATGATATCTGCGCTGCTGGTCCCTATTATTGGAGGGTTGTACTGGAAAAAGAGCAGCAGTAACGGGGCCTGGTGGGCGATGTTAATAGGTGGAACTTTAACGCTTACTCTTACTATATTTTCAGATGAGAACCTTCCGTTTGAAGTTCCATACCAGTTTACCATGCCGTATGGGCTTGATCCCATTATATTTGGAATTACGGCATCGGCATTAGCATTCATTGTAATAAGTTTGATAACAAAAGAAAAAACAGAGTAGATGGATATAAGCTACAGTATAATCGAATCAGACGACATCAACCCAACGACGTTCGGCCGCGACGATATTGCGGATTTTTTGTATTCACACCTGGATCAGTACGGAGATAAGAGAGAAGCCATTCTCAAGTGTATTGCGTACGCCTACGCTGACGGGCCTGGACAGGACGGATTTATATTAGTGGCGCATAGTGCCGATGAAATACTGGGTGTTGTCATTATCAACAAAACCAATATGAGCGGCTACATCCCCGAAAACATCCTTGTTTACATTGCGGTACACGAAAAAACGAGGGGACAGGGAGTGGGTAAAGCTCTTATGAAAAAGATTATAGACAACACAGAAGGGGATATCGCACTGCATGTGGAAGCTGATAATCCGGCTAAGTTCCTCTACGAAAAATTTGGATTCACCAATAAATACCTCGAAATGAGGCTGAGCAAATAGATGGCATACGTTAAACTCTATCGAAGCGAACTGCGCCATAATTACGAATACCTGGATAAGCTATTCAAGGAAAGCGGAATTAAGTGGGGTATTACCACGAAATTGTTGTGCGGGAATAAGGATTTTATCAACGAGGTGATCAATCTCGGAATTGGTGAGGTTCACGATTCGCGGATTAGCAATCTGCGGGTAGTGAAACAGATCGATCCCGATACGGTAACGATCTACATCAAACCGCCCCCGAAAGACACGATTCCGGAGATGATCAAATATGCAGATATCAGCCTTAATACGGAGCTTTCCACCATGCATGAGCTGTCGGAAGAGGCGGTGCGTCAGGATAAAGTCCACAAAGTGATCATCATGATTGAGATGGGGGATCTTCGCGAAGGTGTCATGCGCGACGATCTGGTTGATTTCTACGAAAAAGTATTTCGCCTTCCGGGACTCGAAGTTGTAGGGCTCGGAACCAACCTGAACTGCCTGCACGGCGTGATGCCCGATGGTGATAAGCTCATTCAGCTCGCGCTCTACAAACAGATTATTGAACTGCGTTTCAAAAAAGAGATTCCGCTTGTATCAGGCGGTACAACGGTAACGATCCCTCTGCTGCTGAATAAGCAGCTCCCCGACGGAGTGAACCACTTCAGGGTAGGGGAGGCGCTCTTTTTTGGAAAAGATCTCTTTTCTGACGGATTGATAGATGGGATGAGCGACCAGGTGATGGAGCTCTACACCCAGATCATCGAGATATCAGAAAAACCGATGGTTCCAACCGGCGATATGGGCGTGAATCCCCAGGGTAAAACGGCGACCATAAAAAAAGAGGACGTGGGAAAAACAGCCTACAGGGCTATTGTTGATATCGGCACGCTTGATATTCAGCCGAATTACCTCATACCGGTAAATGAAAATATTAAAATCACGGACGCCAGCTCAGATATGCTCGTCCTTGATGTGGGTGAAAATCCAAGCAAATATAAGGTGGGCGACAAAATCCGGTTCAAACTCAAGTATATGGGAGCTCTCGGCTTGATGAGCTCAGATTACATTGAGAAGAAAGTGGCGGATTGATCTGCCTGGCAGCAATATGGTATGTCTCGTCTGAATACCATATTTGGCGATTGTAAACCGTGAAGAAAAAGTTCTGATTGGAGAAGCAGTAACAGACATACCATATTTAATGAGCTGTGAGTAGAGTAAAAAGTAAAAGTGACAGGGTGATGAAACCCCCTTTCAAAGATATTCCGCGAATTGAGCTTGCGGGTGGGTTTGACGAATCACTTCTGAAGAACGGCTGGGCCATAGGTGGCTACAACGAAAAGCGCGATAAGATGTATACGGCCCCTCAATATCGCAATGAGAGAAATATCCATATGGGTATTGATATCTGGGCCCCGGTAGGTGAGCCTGTTTATGCGCCTGCCGACGGAATTGTTGCTTACAATGCCGATAACAGTGAAGAGGGTAACTATGGTGGGACCGTAGTGCTGAAGCACAGCATTAAAGACAACGACATCTTTGCTCTTTACGGACACCTGTCACTCAGTTCACTCGAGAAGTTACGCCCAGGAGACAGCGTAAATGCCGGTGATGTGGTTGGCTGGCTCGGAAACCGAAGCGAAAACGGAAACTGGCACCCTCATCTTCACTACCAGCTCTGCACGGTTGATCCCGGCGAGGCGGATATGCCGGGTGTTGTATCAGAAAAAGAGAGAAAAAGTGCGCTCCTGATCTACCCCGATCCTGAGGAGGTGTTTGGGAAACTGGTGTAAGATCGAACGCAATTTTGGGAAGGTTCGCGCAGAGTGTCGCTGATGAATCGCTGAGTTACGCTGAGGAGTTTCCCGTATTTCTGAAATAATGTGCACTTATCGAATTCTGAAGGATCCATGTTGATTTGTGTAGGTAAAAGTGACAATGTTTTATGCCTGGTGAAAACTTTATTTATCTATGCCTTTTGCAGGCTAAAATAAAACCCTGAAAGGGTTAAAGAACATAGCCTGGGCAGCGCCCCAGGTTGCAGAAATGTCCTCTATCCAATCCCGAGGCAACGTATAAAATCAACGTTCCATACTTCATCGAGGGATGATGGCCAGGAACCGATGAGGGGTAACCGGGCGTTGATTCGGTTCATAAGAACAACCATCGGAATTGACCATGTGCCCACATTGGGTTTCGTACCGATGGTTTTTGGGGTGTACCCGTTTACCTGGGGCGCTGCCCCAGCCTGTCCAGAGCTTTGTCTCGGGGGCTGTAATCTGTGACCCTTTCAGGGTCTGGATCAAAGCCTATTTCAAGGTCAATTGTACTAACTCATATCTTATTAGAATAGCTAAATAATTGCTAATAACAGCATTCACCAAAAAATCATCACAAAGCCATTTTGGATAATCTCAGTTCAATTGAACACACTTAAAAATCGAACTCTGTCTAAAAAATGATTAACAATTGCACAAGCAATAAACTCTGGCTTTATAACAGACTGAATAATTAATTTTTAGCAAGATTTCAGTTTAATTATACCGCTCTAGTCAATCCACCTTTCACAATTCGATTTAAAACTGTGATGGTTTCCCCTTTTTTGTACATTCAGTGATTGTACAGCCCTGCCCGAAAACTGGGTGAACATGCACAGATGATAAATAAAGTAACCCCCGCTAATAAGTATATGTTAGAAAGCGACCAAATCGCCGAATTGAAAAGCGTACGGCAGAAACTTCACTCCATGCCTGAAATTTCAGGTTCTGAAAAAAAAACAGCGGAATATATATCAGAGCAGCTGAAAAATGCCGGAGCTGACCGCGTACTTGAAGGAGTGGGAGGCCATGGGGTTGTTGCTTTTTTTGATGGAGATCAGCCAGAGGCGGGGAAAACCGTTATGATTCGTGCAGAACTTGATGCGCTTGCCATTGATGAGGATAACGATTTCGGTTACAGCTCCCAAAATACCGGAAGAATGCACGCCTGCGGCCATGACGGCCATATGGCAATTGTTCTGGGTGTGGCCCGCTGGCTGAAGGAAAACAGGCCCGAAAAAGGACGGATACTGCTCCTGTTTCAATCTGCAGAAGAGACGGGGGAAGGAGCCGGGCAGATGCTTAACGATCCGGCGTTTGCAAAACTGGAGATCGACCGGGGTATTGCTCTTCACAATTTACCCGGCTATAAAAAAAGCACTATATATATAAGGAGTAAAACGTTTGCGCTGGCTTCCGTCGGCATCAGGATATCGTTCAGGGGAAGGTCGAGCCATGCGGCGTATCCTGAGCAGGGGATCAATCCATCTGCTGCGATTTCGAAGCTGATTCAAGAGCTTGAAAAAATAATGAACAAATTAGCTGCCGGTAGTAAGTTCAGGGTTTTGACCATTACCTACATTAAGGTGGGTGAGCCCGCATTTGGAATCAATCCGGGATACGGTGAACTGGGGGTAACTATCCGTGCTGAAACCGATAAAAGTATTGACCGTCTAGCTGCTGATGTGGAAGAAGGTATTGAACGGGTCAGGGGCAGTTTCAAAGGCGACATCAAAGCTGAAAAAAAGGAGCCTTTTGCTGCAACGGTAAATGATGAGGCCGGTGTAGAGCAGCTTCAAGCCGCAGCAGAAACACTCAGTATGGATGTTGAAAAACTTGACAGGCCGATAGCGTGGAGCGAGGATTTTGGGAAGTTTCGAAAAAAATGTCCCATCACTCTGTTTGGCCTCGGCTCGGGTGAACAAACTCCGCCGCTGCATTCTGAGAACTACGATTTTGATGATGATCTGATTCCTGCCGGAGTCAGCATATTTTGTGAATGGATAAAGGAACAGACGAATGGAAAATAAATTCTTGCGCCCCTCCTACATTGAGCTCGATCGAAGGGCTCTTCTCAATAACCTGGTGTTTCTGAAAAAACAGGGCAAACAAAACCTGAAGTACTCTTCTGTGATTAAAGGAAATGCATATGGCCATGGAATATCATCCTTTCTGCCTATGGCCGAAGAGTGTGGTATCGATCATTTCTCTGTATTTAGTGCGGACGAAGCATTTGCTGCACTCAAGTTTAAAACAAGGGAGTCGACCGGCGTCATGATTATGGGCATGATCCGTGATGAAGAGTTGAAATGGGCGGCAGAGAACGGTGTGGAAGTGTACCTGTTTGAGATGGAACGGCTGCGGGCGGCAATTTCGGCTGCGACCGAAACGGGGAAAAAAGTAAAAATTCACCTTCAGATAGAAACCGGCATGAACCGTACAGGATTTGAAGAGGAGGAGTGGGAGGAGGTCTTTAACCTGGTTAAAAATAGTTCAGATAAACTTGAGCTTACCGGCATATGCACGCATTACGCGGGAGCTGAAAGTGTGGCAAACTACTACCGGATTCAAAATCAGGACACCGTTTTTAAAAAAGCACTTTCCATGGCCAGGAACATCTTCGCGGAGATGCCTCGGATTCACGCCTCGAGTTCGGCCGCATTTTTAACGTATCCCGAAATGCACTACGATATGGTGCGACTGGGCATCGCACAGTATGGTTTCTGGCCCAGCCGCGAAACCTATATGCATATTTTAAAACAGAACCGGTCGTTTGCCGAAGATCCGCTGATCCGCGTGTTGAATTGGAAAAGTGAAATTATGAGCACCAAGTGGGTGGAAGAGGGTGAATTTATCGGCTATGGGAATGTATTTCTGACAAGCCGTAAAATCAGGATCGCAACGGTGCCAATTGGATACACTCACGGATTTGGCCGGAATTTGACTAACGTCGGCTACGTTTTGATTAACGGAGAGCGTGCGCGTGTCGTTGGAATCGTGAACATGAATATGCTTACTGTTGAGATCACAGATATGCCGGACGCCAAAAAAGGTGATGAAGTGGTGATGATCGGCAAGCAGGATGGCCAGGAAATTACGGTGGCATCATTTGGCGAAATGAGCAATAATCTAAACTATGAAGTCCTCACCCGGCTGCCTGCAGGAATACCGAGGAATGTGAATGGGTCGATATGATGCCTGATTATTTCAGGAGCCCTGGGTTGGTGAAGGTGAGAGTCCTCTTTCGAAAGGCTGTAGTTGGGAAAAGGAGTTCTTTTATAATCAAGATTCAACAATTGATCTCAGGTTGTAAAATAAAGAGAGGGCAAGAATGTTTTTAATTGTGTACACATTATATTAGTGGTATCTCTCTCGATTTTAATGGTCATTATATGAATCACAGCTACAATATTGCCCGTTTAATAATTTTAATGCTGCTGACGTTTTTGCTCATAAACGGCACACATTACACATCTGATCAATACAGTGCCGAAACCGACGCTTTTAGTAAGGGAATGATTGCGCTTGAAGATGGGAATCCCGAAGAAGCAATCCGGGTGTGGATTGAACTATCAAAAGAGGAGAGTGATCCAGATTACAGGCTTGGGTTCTACTTTATCAAAACGGTTACGGCTCATAACATGCGGGACTATTATGAAGACGCGAGTGAGCTTTACTACAGGGGGCTGATGTCCGATTCCATTGGTGATGAAGAGAAGGCCCGTTTGCTGGATGATCTCGAATTTATGCGACCGCTGATGGACCGCAGCGAAGCGAACCGCATAGAAGACCTCATTAAAGAGAGAAACAGTGCAGCCTACAGAGAAATTGCGGATTTCTGGGACTCAATGAGAATAACGGTTTCCGATACGTATAACGAACGGCTGTTAGAGCACTGGGAACGGTGCCACTACGTGTCTGAAAATTTTAAAACAAGCCGGCGCTACGCTTTTGATGACCGGGGTGAAATTTATCTGCGATTTGGCGGACCCGACAGAACCAGGGATGGCACTCTTTTATATAATGCGGGTTTTGCTGAATATGTGCTCTCTACCCGCATGGGAGATGGCGGCGGCGGGGGTTCCATGAGCAGTGCGATCGATGCCGGGTCGCTGCTGAATACAATGTATATGGTCCGGGCGTATCACGAATATCCAAACTACGAAGTATGGGTCTACACCGATCTTTCCGAAAGCCGTGATAATGATAACGTGATCTTCATTTTCGGGAATACAACCGGATCAGCCGTTATGAGTCAAATTCAGACGGTGGATGATTTTGTACCATCGGCAGCATTTAACGTCAGCGGCCGGAATCGCCCGGCATCCGTAGCAATGCTGAATGAGGGAAACATTTCAGGGGACATTAATGATGATGATGACAGCAACGTTGCCTTTGAGGGGGAGCAGGGAGTTATGGGCAGCGGAGAAATCATTGCACCCGGCCTGGTACTGCAGTTGATGTACTACAGGCAGCTTGCAACTGTAGATGAATATTTCAGCTCGCGGTATGATGAGATGATGGATCGCTATATGAACACCTCAATGCCATTAGGCAAAACCATTTCCCGACAGTTTCAGCACATTAACACAGCTCGAATATTAAGACGCCAGGGCGGGGTGCCGCAGCAAAGATCATCGCAAGTCGACAGAATATTTACCGTCAGCTCCGGGCTCTACAGCTACAGATTTTTAGATGAGGAGCTGAATCCATACCTGAGAGTATACCTTGATGCCGATCCGGAAGAGGCGATCACCTATGAAGAGCTGCGCAGGCATAACAGAGTGGACGATATAGCGTACGAGAATTTTGAAATTGTAAACAGACTCAGACTGTATAACGGTGCAGAAGAGAGTATTGCTGCCAGGATAGATACACTTCCGGTTCAGCCTGATCTTCTTTCACTTACAGATCCATTCTCTGTAAATATGCTTCGTGTTGCGCACGACTCAGAATTGACCAAAGTGGAGAGCGCCTATGAGCTTCACAACAAAACGGAATATGACGACCGGTCGATATCTGAACAGTCAACATTCCGAAATCATCTTAAAGGAATTGGATCAGCGGCCACAGAGGTTCCACCGATACTCGAGTCGGAAGGGTTTATCGCTTCTGACATTATATTAGGCTACTCTATTATCGATGAATCGGGAGAGAGCACGGTAACCGTTGCCCACAACGGCGAAATACCTAAAAATCGCAACCTGAATCTCTACTACGAGGCGTATAACCTGCCGCAAAACGAAGACGGCCTCTACTCATTTATATTAGATTACGAAATCAAGAGAGACAGAAGCTGGTTTGGCAGGGTGATTCGGTTCGGAGGAAGCAGCGGTCCCTCCATTACAATTCAAAACACAGAAGAGAGACCGAGATTTTCGCAAATGCTGGAGATTGTATCGGAAGAGCTCAGTGATGGGGACTACATTTTAAGCCTGACGTTTAAA
The DNA here is from genome assembly GCA_964552935.1 of uncultured Rhodohalobacter sp. Taxonomy (GTDB): domain Bacteria; phylum Bacteroidota; class Rhodothermia; order Balneolales; family Balneolaceae; genus SW132. The sequence continues at coordinate 10,455 of CAZKIZ010000084.1, forward strand.
GATATGGACGAGCAGACTCTCTTTTCCCGGGAAGTAGAATTTACTATTTATGAGCCCTGACA
>CAZKIZ010000085.1:0-1375 GCA_964552935.1 uncultured Rhodohalobacter sp.
GATTTTTATTAACCTCAGTACAGAATCCGGGTTTTTATAGTATGCTTCACTTTATTCATCTCGTTAAGTAGTTTGTCATCGTGATGCTTATCGATATCCAGCACTACGTACCCGATTTTCTCATTTGTTTTCAAATACTGCCCTAAAATATTAATATCCATATCTGACAGGCAGTGGTTAATTTCAGACAAAACGCCCGGCTTGTTTTCGTGAATATGCAGTATTCGGTGTGCATTATTTTGCACGGGAAGGTTGAGCGGAGGCAGAGAGTGTGATCCGACTGTTGTTCCGTTATCTACAAGCTGAATGAGCTTTGTTGAGGCGTCTACCCCAATATTGTATTGTGCTTCCTTTGTTGATCCCCCAATGTGAGGCGTTAAAATGACGTTTGGAAGATTCTGAAGTTCCGAAACGAAAGGTTCTCCTTTCGATTCAGGCTCTTTCGGGTACACATCAATCCCTGCTCCTGCAAGGTGGTCTGATTGAATAGCATTTTTCAGAGCCGTGATATCAACCACAGATCCGCGCGATAGGTTGAGCAGAATACTCCCCTTTTTCATCTTCGCCAGCTTATCTGCGTTCATCATCATGTTTGTACCCGGTGTTGCCGGTACATGCAGAGTCACGATATCTGATTTTCCCAGAAGTTCATCCAGTGACTCCATTCTGGTAGCATTTCCCATCGGCAGTTTGGGTTCAATATCATAGTAAAGTACGTTCATGCCCATGTTTTCTGCCAGTACAGAAACCTGCGACCCGATATGCCCATACCCGATAATCCCAATATTCTTACCGCGTACTTCATAACTTTCGTCTGCATCTTTCAGCCACACCCCCTCGTGGGCCCTCCTGTCTCTGATGGGTATTCCTCTCATCAGCATCACGGACTCTGCTATCACCAGCTCTGCTACTGATCGGGTGTTTGAGTATGGAGAGTTAAAAACCGTAACACCGGCCATCATTGCTGCATCCAGATCCACCTGGTTTGTTCCAATGCAAAAACAGCCGATCGCCTTTAGTTTAGACGCTTTATTTATAACTTTTTCAGTTATCTGTGTTTTGGATCGTATTCCGATAACATGAACGTCTTCAATATTTTCGAGCAGCTCCTCTTCACTCCACGCCACATCATGTGTCTCGATGTTGGTAAAGTGATGTTTTCTGAAGGTCTCTTCCGCAATTGGATGAACTCCTTCAAGCAGCAGGATTTTTATATTCTCTTTCGGATAAGAGAGATTCTCTTTGGCTTCTTTCATAAAAAAGGTCAAATGGGTTATTAAATATCAGGTGTGAAGGTAAAAAAGATTTACAATTATATAAGAAAGAGTCTGAATAAGTTGGATTCGTCAACAATTATTTCATGCCGCGCCCGGGC
>CAZKIZ010000085.1:1475-10479 GCA_964552935.1 uncultured Rhodohalobacter sp.
CTAAATCAGATCAACTCCCATAAATGGCTGCAGCACTTCGGGTATTTGTACGTCACCCTCCTCTGTCTGGTACGTCTCCAGGATTGCGGCAACCACCCGCGGCAGCGCAAGGCCGGATCCGTTCAACGTATGGGCGATCTCAATTTTTCCTTTCTCATCGCGATAGCGAAGCTGCATCCTCCGAGCCTGGAATGAGCCGAAATCAGAACAGGAGCTCACCTCAAGCCATCGCTGCTGGCCGGGGCTCCATACTTCCAGGTCGTACTTCTTGGTCTGAGTAAATCCCATATCACCCGTGCACATCAACAAGGTTCTGTAGGGCAAATTGAGTTTTTCCAGCAGAGATTCTGCGTGCTCACGCAGCAACTCCAGCTCATTTTTTGATTCATCGGGGTGAACAATTTTTACCAGCTCCACTTTATCAAACTGGTGCAGCCGGTTGAGCCCGCGCACATCTTTGCCGTAACTGCCCGCCTCGCGCCGCCAACAAGGCGTGTGAGCCACATATTTTACGGGCAGATTTTTCAGATCAAGAATCTCGTCCCGGTGAAAATTTGTAACGGATACCTCGGCAGTCGGTATCACATAAAACTGGTCCCGCTGTATCTCGTACATCATGTCTTCTTTATCGGGAATTTGACCGGTGCCGCGGGCTGAATCTGCATTTACGAAATAGGGTGTCTGCATTTCGGTGTAGCCGGCTCTGTTCGCCTCAGATATAAAAAAGTTGATCAGCGCTCTCTGCAGCGAAGCCAGCTTTCCCAGGTAAAACGGAAATCCGGCTCCCGTCACTTTCGATCCGCGATCAAAATCGAGCCACTTTTTTTTCTCGGCAAGATCCCAGTGGGGTAATTTGCCATTTTGCTCAGATTTATCACCCCAGGTTTTAAAAATCTCGTTATCCTCTTCGGTGTGTCCAACCGGAACGGTGGCATCAGGCACATTCGGAATTTTGTAGAGAAGCTGATCCAGCTCCGCGCGCAGATCTGTAACAGACTGTTCCAACTCTTTAATTTTCTCTTTGCTCTCACCGGTCTCTTTTATGATCTGCTGTGCCTCCTCTTTCTTCCCCTGCCCCATCAATTTACCAATCTCTTTTGAGCGTGCATTGCTGTCTGCCCTTAACCGGTCCGCTGCCGTTACCGCTTTCCGCCACTCATCATCTTTGGCGATGGCTTTGTCCACAATTTCAACGTTTTTTTCACCTTTATGAACCATTCCCTCTTTGACGAGATCTTCATTTTCGCGAATAAAAGTGATATCGAGCATAACTTATTATCTACATTTTTTTCTTAATTTCAGAGCAAGCCCAAAGATAATGGTGATCCATGCGTGAATGAAATTTTTTTAAACTAATTTCGATGCAGCATCCCATTTGCGATAACATTTCTTATCAGGAAATTCTGCTGAATTTTTCCTAATTTATTTAAGATAAACTGTAAACCGTTTAGAAATTTTAGGGTACTAACTACATTATGGGCAATCAACTGGACGAGACAGACATTAAAATTCTTAACCATCTTCAAAAAGATGGCAGAGCTCAAAGAAATACGATAGCGGATATTGTACATCTTTCGGTTCCATCCGTATCTGAAAGGATGCGTAAGCTGGAGCAGAGAGGCCTGATTTCGGAGTATAACGCTATTTTGGACTCAAAGAAGTTCAACTTCGATATTACAGCCTTTATCTTTGTAGAGGTTGATGGCTCTGAAAAATACACGAAATTTGTAGAACTGGTATCTGAACACCCGGAAGTGCTGGAGTGCCACTCTATTACCGGCGACGGATCCCACATCCTGAAAGTCCGGACAAAAAATACTGAGTCTTTCGAAAAGTTTCTCTCTCTCATACAGTCGTGGGATGGCGTTACGCGCACCCGTTCAAACATTGTTCTCAGCAGCTTTAAAGAGACGCGAACGCTGCCTATTGAGAGAACTATAAATATAAAAAAATAGAGAAAAGACTACGTGCCACTGTTTCTTTCGGTACTGCTTACGCTCCTTACATTTGCGAATATTACTCCTGACACAGATCAGCCGAATCAGCACCGCCTCGTGCTCTCCCTGGCATCCGATGGTTTTATTCCAACGGAGCAGCAACTGGCGGTTGCAGAAGAGCTGAACATGACGCTTTTTGAGGTATCAGAGCCCTCCCAGGTATCATCCTTCTCTGATCGTCAATATAGCTACATGCTATCCATCGGCCCCAGGTTTGAAGTCCCCGGCCAGCTATCGCAAAATTTGTCTGCTGTTGCGGAAGATATGCTCCGTACGTATCGCGATTTTGAGCGGATGATCCCCGGTAAAATTGCTGCAGTGGGTGCTCTGCAACATCCTTTTGAAAGCTACCCAAACTTTATTCGATCAGCTGAAGCTCTGTCTGATACTCTTAAAACCGAAATTACGGCGCCGCTCTATTTACAATCAGCCGGCTTTTCGGCTGGCAACAGGCCGGGGGGATTCAGTTTCACATCAATACGTGTCCATCCCGGACAGTCACACAATATCGATCGGTCAGTGGTTCACTTCGCCCCTTCAGATGACCTGAATGCTACTTTCTCATCACTGAACCGGACAATGGACCACCTGCTCAGCTATGATGAGTCTATTCTTATTCTTCCTGCCTCCTGGTTTTTTACGCAGCTTGAACGTCAAAATGATCTTCGCTATTTATTTGCGGACCATAAGGCAGGCAATTCAGTTAAGCTGCCGCTGCCGTCTGAAGAATCCCAGGCACCCTATTTTAACTGGAGCATCGTTCTTCTTTTTCTCATATGGGGTAGTTTTGCACTTCACTTTCGCTATCAGCCGATCTATGGCCAATCAGTGATACGCTACTTTTCCAACCACAGTTTTTTTGTTGATGATGTGATGGAGCACCGCCTGCGTAACGTTTTGCCCGGCATTATTCTGCTCATACAGCACGCACTCCTGACCGGCCTGTTTGTATACGCTTCACTGGAGGTGATGGTAAGTGAGTTAGGCCTGGAAGTTTTGAGTTACCATTTCCCGGGAATCATGCTCTTTGAAAATCCGCTGCTCTCCCTCTTTACGGCAGGAGTTATAACTGCCATGGTTTTGCAAACGATTTCTGTTTTATGGATCTATTTTTCGAACAGAGAGCTAACGGCATTCAGCCAGGTCCTGAATCTTTACAGCTGGCCCCTGCACTTAAACCTGCTTGTTGTAACGTTCCTTATCGTATTCAATCAAGTGGGATTCAGTGAAATCCTCATTCTGGTACTTGCAGCACTTTTTATAATAATCTGGTTCTTCAGCTTCAACATCGCCGCGGTAGACAGCTCCAAACTTCTGGAAACAACCGGTGCAAAAGCTCTGTTTCTATCGCTAACCGTCGTCCTGCATATTGTACTTGTGCTGGGCGTTTTAACCTATTTCCTATACACTCCCTCGGTGATTGAACCCATCCTGTTTGCGATAGATGTTCCGTGACGAAATCCATCACTAATCAAACTCTTTTACACAATCTGCTTTCGTAAACGGGCCACGGGAATCTGGAGCTGTTCCCGGTATTTGCTAACGGTACGCCGGGCAACTTTATACCCTTTCTCTTTTAACAGATCGGTGAGAGCCTGGTCGCTCAGCGGCTTCTGTTTATCTTCTTTGTCGATAATCTCCTGGAGATAATTTTTAACTTCTCTGTTCGAAACATCCTCCCCGCTTTCGGTTTGAAGTCCTTCACTGAAAAAGTATTTCAGCTCAAATACTCCAAAATTTGTCTGAACATACTTGCCGTTCACCACTCTCGATACGGTCGATATATCCATTTTGATACGCTCAGCCACATCTTTCAGAATCATCGGCCTCAATCCCTCACCATATTTAAAAAACTCCTCCTGGAGAGAGACTATCGTTCTCATGGTATTCATCAGCGTGTTCTGCCTCTGGATAATAGAATCGATGAACCACTGGGCAGATTCAACTTTATCCTTAATAAAGCGCTTGGCCTGCTTGTCGGTCGACTCACTATCGGACTTATTCTTAAGGCTGCTCCACATCTGTTTATATTCCGGAGAAATTCGCAGCGGCGGCACATTTCTGCGATTCAGGCGGATAACAAACTCACCATCATCTCCCTCTTTTTCTGATGGCTCGTAATAGACTTCAAAATCGGGCTCAATGTAGTGCTGACTATCCTCATCGGGATGGACAACCGCACCCGGTTTCGGGTCGAGAGACCGAATGAGTTCAAACGCATCATTCAGCTCTTCATCATCGATATCGAGGCTCTTTTTGAGCTTTGAGAAATGTTTCTTTTCGAATGATTCCCAGTACTCATCCACTATTTTGAGAGCATTTTTCTGGGTGTCGCTCTTCTTTTTGATGTTGGCAATCTGACATTTCAGGCAGTCCCGCAAATCACGCGAGGCAATTCCAATCGGATCCAGCTGCTGAATCTGTTTTCGTACCACTTCAATATCATCAGCATCAACAAGCACGCCCTGGTTAAACGCAATATTATCGACCACCGCCTCCGTATCTCTTCGAAAATAGCCGTCTTCATCAAGGGATCCCAGTATCTGATCCGCTATCAGCTGCTGATCTTCCGTGAGATCGAGCAGCGACACCTGTTGCTCGAGCTCTTCGAGCAGTGATTCGTGATAGGGATCGGGGATGTCTTTCCACTCCTCGTTCGACATGCCGCTGTAGGAATTCCCCTCATACTCGGTGTTGTGCATGAAGGAATCCCAGTCAACTTCGTCGTGCTGATCAACCGGTTCAACCTCGTCTGATTTCTCCTCTTTTTCATCCCAGTCCTGCTCATTCTCCTGCAGGGTTTCCTCAAGCCGATCGGCATCGTCCTCTTCCAGAACGGGGTTCATTTCGATCTCCTCCTTCACGCGCTGCTCAATTCCGATCGTGGGGAGCTGCAGCAGCTTTATAAACTGTATCTGCTGCGGAGAAAGCTTCTGCTGAAGATTTTGACTCTGTTTAAGATTTTGTCCGGTTTTAATCATAATTCATCTCCGCCCCGCAGCTCTTCACAAGCCGTCACAAATTCACCATACCACTCGGAACCGTATCGTCTTTTAAGCGCTTTTTCCAGAAAATCAGAAAGATATATGCCGTTTTGCAATCCGTTATCGCAGCCGGCTGAACACATATCAGGAATATATTCAAAATTTGCGAATTCCATGCCCGAAATCTTCTTCAGACGAATGGGATAGAGGTGGCAGCTCAGAGGTTTTTCCCAGTTTATTTCGCCCCGGTAGTACGCATTTTGAATAGCACACGTGGCAACATCGTTCTCATCCTTTTCTACAAAAATGCAGTCGCTGTTGTCCACGCAGGTGATTTCGTATTGTCCTTTCGAATCCTTTTGCACAACGCCATTTTCGCTAACCGCTTTATGTGCGCCAGGTGTCAGCCTCTCTTTAAGCAGTCCATAGGCTTTCCTCAGGATGGGGATCTCCCCTTTATCAACCGGGGCACCGGCATCACCAACCACACAGCATGCGCCTTTACAGCGGCTGATATCGCAGGCGAACCTGCTTGTAGCAATATCTTCTGATAACAGAACGTCTTTTACTCTAAACATGACTGAACTAAAGAATTAATAATGAAACCGCAAAATGGAAACCTATTTCAGCTCAAAATATTTCCCGGCGCGCTGTTGAATCAGTCCCGCCATCTCCATTTCAAGCAGAAGAGACGCCAGCTTAAACGGTTCGGTTTCAAGCTGTTCTGAAAGTTTATCTACATGAAGAGGCTCATGTTCAAGAGCCCGGCACACCTCTTTCTGTTCTTCAGAGAGAGACTCCTTTTCCCATTTTTTAGGTTTTGAGATGCCTGAATCTGCGCTTTTTTGATCACTGCTCAGGTTCAAAGAGAGCTCAACCGTAAGATCTTCTATTGATTGAACCAGTTTCCCCTGGCCCGTTTTGATCAGGTAATTGCAACCCTCACCCTTCAGGTAACCCAGCTGGTGCGGAACAACAAACACTTCCCTGTTTTGATCGAGCGCCAGTCGGGCGGTGATCATACTGCCTCCTTTGATGCCGCTTTCAACAACCAGTACGCCGTGGCTCATTCCGCTGACAATTCTGTTTCGCTCGGGAAAGTGAACTGCCTCAGGCTTTGTGCCCGGCGGATGCTCAGTGATGACTGCCCCGCCATTTTCTGCAATTTGTGCGGCAAGTTTCCTGTTTTTATCGGGATAGATCCAGTCAATACCGGAACCCAGCACGGCCACCGTAGTTCCGCCGCACTCCACGGCTGTTTTATGGGCGCGTGAATCCACTCCATAAGCAAGTCCGCTGTTGATGCCGAGTCCGCAGCTACACAGTTTCCGGCTCCACTGCTCTGCCTGGGAAAGTCCGTAGCTGCCGGGGTTTCGAGTCCCCACCACGGCGATGGCCTGCTCATTCAAAGCCTTCGGATCTCCTTTAATCCAGAGAAGAATCGGGGGATCATACGTTTGACGTAACAGGTCAGGATAGTGCTGATCGGCAAGTGATAGGATCGTTGCGCCTACTCGTTCTGTACTTTCCAGAACTTTATCAACGAGATCCCACTGATCAAACTGAATAATATTTTTGGCCTTCTCCGTGCCGATCCCGTCAATTTTTGAAAGATCGCCGGGAGACATATGAAATATATCTTCAGCTTTCTCCGCACCCGACCGCTTCAGCAGCAGGCGGGCACTCCTCGGTCCCATTCCCGGAACTTTCAAAAGGGCAATCAGTGCTCTATGATGGTTGTTCGTCTCCAACGGTTTGCAGTTTTTCCCAGATCTTCTCTTTCAGTTCGTCAATATTATGGCCAGTTGCGGACGAGATCTCAACAATCTCCACATCGTCATCATCCAGTTCAACCGGTTCATCAAGCACAAAACCCTCTTTTAAATCAAGTTTGGTAATCGCAAGAATGCGGGGTTTATCCAGCAGATCTTCGCGATACTCTTTCAGCTCGTGCAGAAGAGCTGTGTACTGATCTTCAATATTTTCGTCGCACCCAACCAAAAACAGAAGCAGGTTGTTGCGCTCAATATGTCTTAAAAATTGAATTCCCAGACCCTTTCCCTCATGGGCGTCTTCGATGATACCGGGGATATCAGCCATTACGAAACTTCTGTAATCAGGGTAGGTAACAACGCCCAAATTGGGTTCCAGCGTTGTAAATGGATAGTCAGCAACCTTTGGGCGTGCCTCAGACAGAGCGGAGAGCAGCGTGCTTTTACCGGCGTTTGGAAAACCAACCAGACCAACATCGGCAATCAGTTTCAGCTCCAGTTCAATGGTGCGTTCTTCACCCTGACGCCCCTCCTGGGCGTGCTGCGGAGTTTGATTGGTAGCGGTTTTAAAGTGCCAGTTACCAAGGCCGCCCTGGCCACCCTTTGCAACCACAAGTTTTTGCTCGTGATTCGTTATCTCGCCGAGACGTTCTTTAGTGTCGGCATCATAAATGACCGTACCGAGGGGAACTTCTAACAATTCATCTTTACCGCTGCGGCCCGTTTTTCGTGATGTATGGCCATCCTTTCCGTGCTCCGCCTTCACATATTTCCGATAGCGGAGATCAAGAAGCGTGTTTAATTGCGAATTGCCGGTCAAAATCACGTCGCCGCCTTTTCCGCCATCTCCGCCATCCGGCCCGCCTTTGGGCACGTACTTTTCGCGCCTGAAATGAGACATACCGCTGCCGCCATTTCCGGCCGTTACATAAATTTTTGCGTAGTCGGCAAATCTCATCTTAATCCGGGTATTTAAAAAATTGATCACACAGACGGGCTGCCTGCCCTTCTGTTCAGCAAATCGTTGCAAAGAGAGTGTTTACTTCTTTGGCTTCTTTGTTACCATTCTCAACAGACGGGCCACCCTGTTCTTCATTTTTTGACGCGGTACTATGAAGTCAAGAAATCCGTGCTCCAGCAGATATTCTGCCGTTTGAAATCCATCAGGAAGATCCTGACCTATTGTTTGACGGATAACTCTCGGGCCCGCAAATCCAATGAGTGCACCCGGCTCAGATATATTAAAATCACCGAGCATTGCAAAACTTGCCGTCACTCCACCGGTAGTCGGATTGGTCATGATTGAAATGTAGGGTACACCCGCTTTCTCCAGGCGCGCCAGCTTAGCGGATGTTTTCGCCATCTGCATCAGGCTCAGCACGCTTTCCATCATTCGGGCACCACCTGACTGCGAGATGATCATCAGTGGTCGTTTCTCCTCCAGGGCGGTATCGATTGCCAAAGCGAGCCTTTCGCCAACCACAGAGCCCATACTTCCGCCGATAAATGAAAAGTCCATACAGGCGATAACCACATCCAGTTTATCCAGTTTTCCGGTTCCCACCCGGCAGGCATCGCTCAATCCCGATTTTTCCTGCGTGGCTTTCAGACGATCTTTATACTTTTTCCGGTCTTCAAAGTTGAGCGGATCTGACGGCAGAATGTCGTCCCCAATCTCTTTGTAGTCACCATCATCAAACAGGAACGAAAAATACTCTTTGCTGCCAATCCTGAAATGGTATCCGCTTAACGGGTCTACCCAAAGATTATCCTCCAGTTCGCGCCGGTGTATCGTCTCCCCCGTTGTGGGGACTTTAACCCAGACGCCTTCCGGCATATCTTTCTTTTTATCGGTTTGTATGTTGGAATCTTTTCGTTTAAACCAAGCCATTCTTCTGTATTAAATTCATGATAATCTGTTAAAATAACGATTCTGCCATCAAGCAAAAATCTTTAGTCAGAAATTTTGGAAATAAAGAGGTGTATAAATTTCAATAAGCCTTTAACCAGTTTAAATCAATTTCCGGTTAGAAGATCAAATGCAGAAATTAAATCCCATCAGGCTGCAGGCCTGGAACAGATTGAGCTATGAAACATCTCAAATTCCTTAGACTGGCTCCATCTGTTGCACGCCTTCAGCGTGCTCTTATCATTGGGCTGGAATCTTTTACATAGGGCGCTGCCCTATGCTGAGGTGTATCAGGCTTTCAGCCTGAGGAAATCGTGCTATTTGGTAAATTCAGAAACCATA